>JAZRTS010000056.1:0-43014 GCA_045652135.1 Eubacteriales bacterium
AAACGCACTTAAAGAAAAGGGCATAGTTGAAAAGGATAACATAAAATCATCCGCTTTGTGGCTTGTGGCAGGTATTGTTATTCCGTTTGTTACAAGCGGTGTATATGCTTTGGCGGGATCATTGTACAGTGATATTGTCAAGATCGTGTTCTACACTTCGGTTTTCGTTGTGTTCGGTGTTTCTTTTGTTGCAATCGATCAGATGGCATCAAAGGATGGAAGTTACGGAAAATATTTGTATAAGATCATAGCAAAAGGACATCCCGAGCTTTCTTTCGAAATTATTAATAACGCTTTGACATCCGAAGGTGAAAATGAAAAGGAGGATGCGGAATAATGAAAATTTTAAAATATGTCGTAATCATTATAATATCGGTCGTTCTTTCTATTGTCATATCGAAGATTGATGACATAAACATACCAGATTTTAGTTTTTCCGATGACAGTCCGTCTGAACTGCCGGATGATTCCGGAGATTCGGATGATCCTTCTGATTTTGAAGAAAAAGGGCAGGAAGAGTTTACTTTATACTATGATCAGCTTTCCGATTTCCAGAAAAAAATATACGATGCTATGGAAAAGGCAGTAGCGAAAGCCGATGAAAAATTTACACTTTCGGATATAAATACATATGATTTTCAATCTGAAATCGAAGAAGTTATAGAAGCGGTTCAGTATGATCATCCTGAGTATTTCTGGTACAGGGGAGGGTGTTCATATTCGATTTCAAGCCGTGAAATTGCTGATATGACCATCAAGCCCATCTATTACGAATACGTATCGACGTTTTTCGATGAAGAGGACAAGCTTGATGAGCTTAAAGCAGCTGTTAAAAACGTTGCTTCGCTTGCAAGACAGCACTCGAACGATGACTATGAACGTATTATTTTCGTTCACGATTATCTTGTTAAAAACGCTATATACGATAACGATGCATTGAATGAGTATTATAAAACTTCGCATTCGCCCTCGTGCGAATATATTTTCTCTGCTTACGGTTGTCTTATTGAGGGTAAGACGGTATGTTCCGGATATGCTAAAGCGTTTCAGCTTATTATGCGTGAAATGGGATACGATTCCACGTACGTTGTCGGTTATGCCGGCGGAGCTCACGGATGGAACTGTATTTATCTTGACGGAGAAGGATATTTTGTGGACATAACTTGGGATGATCCCGATTTTAGCAGAGAGGTGCCATTTTATGATTACGCACTTATAACAAGCGAAATGCTTTCACGTACACATATGATAAATATGCCGTTTACGATACCTGAATGTACAAAAACAGATTATAATTATCTCATAAAGAAAGGTTATTATCTCGATAAATTTGACGTGGATTCAGCCTTGGCAATTTTATCAAAGCAGGCTAACAATGATGCTGCATACATCATGTTCGGATCTGAAAGAGAGTATTACAAAGCAATATCAGAACTTTATCTTTCTGGAAAAGTTGACAAAGTAATTAATTACAAACGTGTGTACCGTAGCGAAGAACTTTATACAATGACGTTTTTGTTAAAAGAATAAATATCAATTTAAAACAAGAGCTCCGTTTTAAACGGAGCTCTTGTTTTATAAAGACTAAATAACAGACATATATTCTGTTATTTAAAAATGGTGATTTGTGTTTATAATTTTTGAGAATGTTACGGTATACATTGACATTTGACACAAAATACGATATAATTCAACAAAGAGGATTATTTTGATTTAAATCGGATGTGCAGCGGAAAACGGTAAAAAAATTCACGCAGACAGATTATCCGATGTGTTTTGTATGGTTTAAATGAGGATGAAAATGACGTACATTGAGTTTTTTGACACGCTTGCTTCAGAGAATATATGCGCTTGCCTGACGTATGCTCCTGACAAAGTGATCTATATAGGCAGCAATTCCAAGCTGATGGATAAACACATTGAGAACTATCAAAAGGTTTTCGATGGTATTAAAAGAAAAAGTATAGAGTTCAGTTGTATTACCGTGGACAGAAAAAATTTGGATGAAGTGGTCGAATTGCTTTCCGAAATTGTAATAACATCGGACGACTGCGTATTCGACATTACAGGCGGAGACGAGATTATGCTTTTTGCGCTTGGTAAGGTGTGCGCGATGCATCCGAAAAAAAAGATTCAGATCCATAAATTTAACCTTAAAAACAATGCCATTTACGATTGTGATCAGGACGGTGTAACTATATACAAGGATACGCCGACGCTGTCTATAGACGAAAACATAAGAATATACGGCGGTGAAGTTGCATACACCGAAAACATTGAAGAAGAAAAAACGTATAAATGGGATTTATCACGTGACTTTTTAAACGATATTAATTTAATATGGGACATTTGCAAAAATGATGTACGCGGTTGGAATAAGCAGATATTTATGCTTGAGGCGTTTGAAAGCGTAGGTACGAAAATTAACGACGGGCTTACTACAGTTGCTTCAAAAACAGCTGTGATAAATCACTTGGCTAAACAAAAAACTTCGAAAAATAAGAAGATAGAATATACCTTTGACGACAAAATTATTTCCAGATTGTTGAGGGGTAAATTGCTTACGCATTTTCACGATGATGAGGAAAATGTGACGGTCTCTTATAAAAATAAACAGGTCAAAAAGTGCCTTACGAAGGCAGGACAAGCTTTAGAAATGAAGATATATACGTTGGCGAAGAGTATTCTTGACAAAAACGGTGTTCCTGTTTATGACGATGCACTTAACGGTGTTGTAATTGATTGGGATGGAGTGCTTCACGAGGACAGCGAGAAAAAAACGTATGACACCAAGAACGAGATCGACGTTATGCTGATGCATGATGTAGTTCCGGTGTTTATTTCTTGTAAAAACGGAGAAGTTTTAGAGGAAGAGCTCTATAAGCTGAACACCGTTGCCGAGAGATTCGGCGGCGAATATTCCAAAAAAGTTCTTGTTGCGACTTCGCTGTGGGACCTTGGCGACAAGGGCGAATACATCCGACAGCGCGCTAAAGATATGAAAATCACCATAATTGAAAATGTTCAGGATATGGATGATACAGAGCTTAAAAAGGAATTAAAAAACCGTTGGAGTAATTAATAAATAAGGATGTGATCAGTTTGAAACGAGCTGTATACATAAATGTCTGCATAAGAAAAAATGAATCCAGAACCAAACGTGTAGCGGAACCGTTAATAAGTAAGCTTTCCGAACGGTACATAATAGATGAAATCGATTTAACAGAATCAGATTTGCAACCGGTCATAGGACAAAGATATACACAAAGAAGTCTCGGAGATTATCAGCCGTCAATAATTCAAGCTGCTGAAATGGTTGCCTCTGCGGAACGAATTATTATAGCGTGCCCGTTTTGGGATATGAGTTTTCCATCTATATTGAAGGTGTTTTGTGAAAATATATCAATAAACGGCATTACATTTAAAAATAATGACGACGGAACAACAAAAGGTAATTGCAAAGCTTCAAAATTACTTCTTATTACAACTCGCGGAATGAATATTGAAGATGAAAGCGAGCTTGATCAGGCAAGCTCATATTTAAAGGCGCTGTGCTGGCTTTGGGGGATTTCTGACTTTGAGGTGATTTCTTCAAAGGGATTGGATTTATGTGATGAAAAACAGCAAAAGCAGCTTATAGAAAAAACGATAGCCAAGGGATTAAAAATATGCGAGGATTTTTGAGATGATAAAAAATGTGTGTCTTTGGCACGTTACACCTGTACATATCGGGACGGAATTTCTCGATCCGACGACATCATTGTTGGAGGCCGATGAAGAGTTATATTTACTGGTGAACAGTAATGAGACCATACCTAAAGGAAAATATAATCCCGCTGATTACCGATCTGTAAAGCGTATGCGAAATTTTCTTTCGGAGCTCAAAGAGGGCATATGCCATGAGCAACTTGAATCAGTACTGTATTGGGATGTTTTTCCTAATATTAACGGGTGTATTTCAAAATTTCAACTTTCAGACAGTATGTTTTGTTATATTATGTGCAACGGTACTGCTGTTTTTTTAGAATACGGAAAAGAAATTCCCTTTGATGATGTTCGTTATTTTTCAATACCGGTATTTTTGGAAAGGCAAAAGTATGAAGACGATTATTGCGTAAACAAAAATGTCAGTGAACAAAAAAAGATTTTATACGATTTTTTGCGTTTAATGTGGAAATGTATGGGCAAATACAGCAAGCATTATTCTTCATCGGATTTGTTCAGAAATAATGGAATATCATATACACTTTGCGTGACTATGATAGATGCGCCGGATTTAGTGTCCAATAAAATAAGTAAAGATTTTCTACAGAATGTTAACGCTTTGCTGGACACGTCGCCGTTCAGTAATATCTATGACGAAAGTCAATGGGATCTAATAAAACAGCGTATTGATGAATACAATATAAATAACGATAAAATTAAAGAATTAAGTGAAAATCTGATATTTGCCGATAGTTGGTCAGGTGTGGTTGTTGCAGGCGATCTGAATAAAAACAGAACGTGCATAACTTGGTTGATGGAATTTGAAATAGTGTTGCAGTCAATGTGGCTTTTATTTGATGCATATTGCGAAAACGTATTGCGACAGGATCTATCGGTTGTCGAATTGCAGATGATTTTAAACAGAGCGGAGTTCATGAAAGTGTCTCTTGACAATGATATTTCTTCAAATATGGAGCAATCAAGGCACATTATGAGAAATTCTTTGATCGATTCGTCTGATATAGATATTATATATGCAAGGATGCACGGTATGCTTGTAAACAAATTGAAATTACAGACTATGAGTGCAGATAAGAAAAAATCGCGATATTCACTACTTTCGGATGTAGCATTATTGGTTATTGCTCTTGTGGAAATTTACGGGGTGGTTGTCGAATTGCTAAAAGCAAAAACTTACGGACACGAAGAATTAATGGCCATGGGAATCATGGGAGGAATTGCCATTTTGTGTATATGGGCTATGGTAAAAGGAAAAAATTGATATGAAAAATATTTTACTTGTAATTGACGTACAAAAGGGTTTTATCACGAATGCGTCTACTTCAGCGGTGAAAAAAAGTATTGACACATTGATAGCATCAAAATGTTTTGACTGCGTTATCTCAACCGTTTATCAAAATTATGAAAACAGTCCCATAATTAAATTAATGGGATGGGATAAACTTTTAGATGCGGATGAGCAACAATTAACAGGAGAAGCTAAGTACAGAAGTGATTATGTCGTAACGAAATCGACATATTCTGCCGTCAATGACAGCTTGTTGGATGTTTTAAAGAAAACGAATGGCGGTGCTTATCCGGATTGTGTTTATGTTGTGGGAGTTGATACTGAATGTTGTGTATTAGCGACGGCGACCGATCTTTTCGAATTGGGAATACGTCCGATAGTATTGACTGATTATTGCGGCGCTTCGAGCGGTCTTGAATACCACAAAGCGGGGTTGCTCAGCATGCATAGTCTGATTGGAAAATGCAATATGCATGAAGGGCTTGTAACAACCCGAGCTGATCTGGAACGGATATATTCGTTGGCAGTGGAAAAGACTTGTTGTGTATCTTCGGAAAAATCTGTGGAAAACATTGTCGTTAATATGCTAAAAGATAAAGGATGGCATATTTCATTTGCGGAATCGTGCACAGGTGGATTGGCTACAGCTAAGATAGTTGGTGTGCCTGATGCTTCTCGTGTGTTGAACATTTCACATATCACGTATGCAAATGATGCTAAAATTTATTATTTAGACGTTGAAGCTGCCACTATAGAAAAGTATGGTGTAGTCAGTGAACAAGTAGCGCGTGAAATGGCTGTCGGTGTTGCAAAGCGTAATAAATCAGAAGTCGGTGTTGGTATTTCGGGCATAGCAGGTCCCGGAGGGGCCACGGCAAACAAGCCGATAGGTATGGTTTGTTTTGGATTTTTCATTAACGGAATTACCTATGAATATACAGTGAAGTTTGGTGATATCGGACGAAATAACGTTCGGGAAGCGAGTGTGAATTTTGTTTACGATACTTTACTGAAGTTATTAAAATAAATATGCACTATTTTATTCTGCGCATAAAACAGCTTAAAGGACAGTTTTATTTTGATCATGATGGGTGCATATGAAATTCAGTGTTCACTTCGATTTATTCGACGTAATGAAAGCGGTGTGAGATTTGAAAATAATTTTTCTTGATATAGACGGTGTGCTTAATTCACGGCAGTATGACATTCACAGAACGGAAAACGAGGGAAACATTGACGTTACCCGTCTTGTGATATTGAAACAGCTTATAGAAAAAACAAATGCAAGAATTATATTGACAAGCTCATGGAGATGTCATTGGGATCCGAACGGAGAAAATACTGACGAAATCGGAAAAGAGCTGGCAGAAACCTTTGCGCGGTACGGTATTGAACTGTATGGAAAAACACCGCAAATCAACAATGACAGGGCGCAAGAAATTCGGGTGTGGCTGAACGAACATTCGGATGTGGACAGCTTCGTTATTTTAGATGATATAAAGCTTGGCTGGGGAGAACTTGAACCGAACGTTGTGAAAACGGATCCGCGTATCGGACGCGGACTTGAAAAAAATCACATCAAAATGGCGGTCACAATATTATTATCATTATGACATTACGGATATAAAGGCACAGCGCATATATTTTCGATTGCTGTCGAATAACAAACAAAACATTCTTGACAAGTTTGTATATGCAAAGTATAATTATGGTATATATTTACGGATATTTGTCTGTGCGATCGTAATTGTTAATCGAAAAGGAAGTTATTATATGAAAACGGCATTGTTAATAGTATTCGGCATTATTTCTCTTTTTGCCGGCGGTATATTTCTTTGGCGCGCTTTATGCGTTTACAAGGACGAAAAAAGAACAAAGAGGGTTCTTTCTGCAATTCAGGTATATACCATAGGAATTTTTGTATCCGTTGTAGTGTTGTTTATTCCGATATACTATACCAGTTATGATTTTGGCGATACGTATAATTTTGTCAGACCGTTTTTGATTTCCGTACATAATTCTCTGCGTATTTTTATTCTTGACGGCGAGTTTGATATTATAGTTGATTCGGTGAAAGATCAGAACGTATATTTGAGAGTTTGTTTTTCGTTGTATGCGGCTCTGCTTTACGTGATAGCTCCCATACTTACTTTTAGTAACGTGCTGTCATTGTTTAAAAACGTACAAGGTGAGGTGCGTTACAAATGGCATAAAAATAAAAATCATTATATAATGTCTGAGCTTAATGAAAAATCGATCGCATTGGCGAAAAGTATTCACAAAAAACAAAAGGATGCAGTTATTGTATTTACGGACGTGTTTGAGAAAAATGAAGAAGACGACTATGAGCTTCTGATGCAGGCACGTGATATGAATGCTATACTGTTAAAGAAAGATATTTCTCATTTGGAATTTGTCAGAAAAAAAGGAGATGTGGAGATTTTTCTGATAGACGATGATGAATCGGAAAACGTAAGTCAGGCAGTAAAAATCACGACCGAATTAGATAAAAATAATTCTAAGCATAATGTTAAGGTGTTCGTCTTTTCCACCAAGCCCAGCGCCGCATACATCATTGATTCGATAAAATATGATAATCTGCTTAAGCACGCAAATGATAACGATTACGAAAAGAATTGCTTCAAATTGCGACGTATCGATGAAAAACAGCAGCTTATCAGGAATACAGTACCCAAAATGAAATTATTCGATATTGCCAACCGTAACGATAAGACTCTTTCTGTACTTATTATCGGATTCGGCAGCTACGGAATGGAATTTTTCAAGATGTTGGTGTGGTATTGCCAGTTTGAAGGCTATAAATTGCAGATCAACATTGTAGATAAGCATGGAAAAATCGAGGAAGAAAAGAATTATATTGAGTCAATTATAAACAGAAACTGTCCTGAATTGCTTAAGCATAATAGAACAAATGCGGACGGTGACGCCCAATATGATATCAGAATATTTCCCGGAGTGGATTCGCTGACATATGATTTTGATGAGCTTCTTGCGTATGACGGCGAAGATGATCAAAAAAAAGCAATAGCTGACCGTTTGAAAATGACTAATCTTGCATTCGTTTCTCTCGGTGACGACGATATGAATATTGAGATGTCTATACATTTAAGAGGTTTATTTGACCGCATCAACGGCATTAAAGCTAAAAATAATATTGACTGGCAAGATGAAGTAGTTGATATATATTCGGTCGTTTATGACGATCACAAATCAGGTATACTGTATAATGAGTATATTTCAGACAGCGAAGCGCATATATTGCTGAACCACAAGGATATTCCATACCACATACGTTTTATAGGCGGAATCGTTTCCCAGTTTGATTATGATAATATATATAACGCTGAGCTGGAGAAATGCTCGTATGAGCATCACAGAGGCTGGGCGGATGTGGAAGAAAAAATATACAAAGAGTGGCTGCAGGCCGGTGACACAGAAAATCTTAAAAATCACGAGTGGTATTTCAGTGAAGAAAAAACCGAAGAAGCGGCGGCAAAGGCAAGAAAAAAATATGAGCAGTACGAATATTACAGACTTTCGTCAATAGCTAAAGAACTGTATCAGCGCGAAATTAAGAGTAATCCCATATTATCGGCTGCGACCGTTTGTACCGAGAAAGAAAAAAAGCAAACTTGCACGTGCGATAACTGCGTCAGAAGAAAGAAAGGCGAGCATATGCGTTGGATCGCTTATACAAGACTGTTGGGATTTTCATACAGCGAGATCAGAGCAGACCGCGCGTTAAAACACGACAACTTATGCCCTTGGGGTGAGTTGTCGGATTTTGACAAACTTAAAGATTAACTGCATTCACAATTAAAGTAATAAGGAGCAATTAGTATGTATAAACCGAACCCGATCGATACAAGCAGAATTCAATTACCTGATGAGCTTCTTGAACTTACAGAGAAGATCGCCGAGAATGTCCACGAGAATTGGTCATTGGGGCGTATTGCTGAAGGATGGGTTTACGGCGCTGTGCGTGATGACAAAAACAAAACAACGCCGTGTCTTGTGCCGTATTCCGAATTAACGGAAAGCGAAAAGGAATATGACCGTGTTACGGCAATTCAGACGTTAAAGCTTATCGTAGCTCTTGGCTACAGAATAGAGAAAAAAACAGAAGAAAACGAAAATTAAAATATTGCATTTGTAAAAACGCAGACGGCATTTCTCAAAAAAACAGGTAAATAAAGGATGTGTAAACATGGACAGCGGAGTTGAATATTCCACCGAACAGAAAAGAGAAATCGGTAAATCATATGTTTTTGACAAAAATGCAGACGCTGAGAAGAAAAAATACGGTATGCAGCTTATATTTGAAGCGCATAAGGAAAAGGACCCCGAAGCAACTTATCTCATCGCGCACTTCATTCTTAGAAATTGGGTGATTTTAAAAGAAGGTAATCCTTTTGAACATGCGATGAATCTGATGTGTATTTCAGCCGATGCGGGATATATTCAGGCGCGTGCATTTATTAATTCATTTTGTGAAAGACGTTACAAAAGCAAAGTTGATGCGAAATTTATGGATAATAAATACAGCGGTCCTTTGGTTGATTTTAACGGCAAGGTTATCAAGATAAATCGTAAGGGTATATTTACACCTATAGATGCTGTACTTGAATATACGGACGGACAAAATATTCTTACTCTCAGCACAAATGTTGCGTTTGTATACACAAATACGATTGAAAATGTTGAACAGTTTGAACAAGCGGTATACCGAGGTATACTTGCGTGGCAAGGAGAGTATGAGGTGTTCGGCGGACAAAAACTGACGGTCAAGGTGAACGTTACAAATGACGATAATATATTTGATAATCTTGTTGTTTTTCCCGTAACTGCAGACCTTGACTCGATGGTCAGATCATTCGCCGATCGCGTTGCGACTGAAAAAAGAAAAAAGGATATTTCGAAGCTTATGGACAGTAAACGTTCATTTGCAACGATTACAGGTTTTAAATGGACTGTAAATTCACGTAAATCCATCTTTTTGCAAAGTGATGACGGTAAATTTGACAATTATGATGAGATTATGCACGTGACAAAGCACGAGTTCGGCCACGCGCTGGGTTTGGGAGATTTATATGCCGATAAGGACATATCTCTGCCGGGTGTAAAAGAGGGAATGTACGACGAGCTTGATTGTTATCTAATAAGCGACAGATATTATAATCTTGTTATGTGCGATCATCACGGTCCTATTAGCAATAATGATATAGAAATGGTTATTTTTGCATACAAAGAAAATAAAATGCAGCTTTTTCAGCAGAAAAAACAGAAAGACAAAATATCTGATGTATTGGGAAAGGGAAATTAAAAATGAAAAACGTTGATATGTACATTGAAAGCTTTAATTTGAAATATGAGCTGTTTCTCAACGGCTGTGATTCCATTGAGGAAATGCAGCTTTGGGATAAAGATCTTCTTGGAGAAATGGATGCGTTCTATTCAAATGATATCTCAAGTGTTATTATAAGACTTATTGCTTCCGACGGAAATATTACCTCTAAGGAAGTGGATTATTTCAACGAAACGTTCGGATTCGAATATACCGTTGAGGAATTGACCGAGATATACAATTCTTGCAAGGATGATATCGGACATTCATTTGATGAAAATTTCGAAAACGGTATTACATATATGAGAAAAATAAACGCAAAGCTCGCAGATGCATATAAAGAACTGCTTGCCTTGATCTGTGCAATTATAATTGAGAGTGACGGAATTGTCGCCGATGAGGAAATTGCAGAAGTGAAACGCCTTAAAGCAATGTGCGATGGAGTTGTTTAAAAACGGCACCGTGTTTTGATAAAGGATAGGGAGTTCGTATGCTGTTGATAATTTACGGAGCAATTGCGGAAATGGGATTTAAAAGCCGTGAATATTTGCAAAAAAACGGTTTTCAGAGCGTTGAGAAATATAATTATGCGGTCAATCCCATTCTGACAACTAAATTCGGAACACGCAATTACGTTTCAAAAGAGGAATTTTTGGAAAAAACAGATTCGCTGTTCCGTTATGAAGTGGGCGGTATACATGTTGGCTTTTCACAAAAGCAGATATCCGATGCGGTTTGCGATAATACGAACAGCCTGCTCACGCTGTCAACCAAAGATATTTCCTTTCTTGCCGATATCAAAAGAGTAGCAGAGATAAAGCGCGTATATGCAGAAAAGGTTTGTCTTGTCTATACATACATAGACGATACTACTTTGAAAAATATTATTTCCGGACTTGCGAATATAACGGATGAGGAAGCGCGCGTGCGCTACGAAATGGGCTGTGATATCAAAAAAAATTATCTCAAGTATCAGGATATATTCGACCGCGTTATTATTTACGGCGGAGAGGGTTCTGTGTTTGATTATGACAGCTTATACCGTCAGCTTGACAAGATAATTGCCACAGACGGCGGTGAGCAGAACAAAAAGACCGAATATGCCGACGTGTTTATCTCGTGCACAAGAAAGGACAACTCTGTTTATTCCGAACTTCGTTCGGCGCTTACGGAAAAAGGTATATCTGTTTTTGACGATGCGCAGATATCATTGGGCAGTGAGTGGGTGGATAATGTTTCCGACGCCATACAAAATGCCAAAATTGTGATACCTGTCATTACGAATAATGCATTGAGCAGTCCTTGGATTATGGAAGAAGTGCTTTTTGCATTGGAAAGTGCAGAAAAAAACGGTACGTCGATCATACCCGTTTTGGATATGGCGGCAAAGCTCGACGAAGCGCCTGCGCTAAGATCCAAAATAGAATTTTTGAACGGCGCCGTTATAGAAAACGGAAATATCAAAGATGCATCATATCGGCTTGCCGATAAGATACATAAGCTTCTGAGTGCAGAGGCTGATATGAGATCGTACGCAAAGCAGGTTGAAAACTATATTTATTTGAAAATGTACGATAAAGCGAGATGTTTACAAGAGGCACATCTTGCTCTATGTACCGATGTTTTCGTTGAATCAAACGGTGCTTTTGTGGATTTTGAAGCGTGCCTGCTTTCACGAATAAAGCTGATAAGCATTCTGCTTGATATGGAATTATACGACGAAGCGCTTGAACATTCGATAGATGCGCTGAATCAGCTTGACGACGGAGATACGCACGACGTGCTTGCCGATCAGTTCGCACTGTGCTGTGCTCATCTTGGTACGAGTTATGACGGTTTCCGCGAAATGGCTTTAAAGCGTTTGATAAAATTCGCTATGTTCTCCCCCGACTACGATGAGGACGACCGTATGCAGGTTTATATGCGTTCTTATCTGGATGATATTTCAGATAGGTTCAACAGCGCGTTGCGTACGTTGCAGTCGGATAAAAATTCCGATTTTGAGGATACCGAAGAACAGACGAATGACGAAAGTAAAATTGCGGAATACGGAGAATTTGCGATTTCGTTGTTTGAGGATGTTATAAAAAAAGAATCGGGAGGTTTAAACCGATGCGATCTGATCCTCGGCTATGAGCGTATTTTGAATTATTGTAAACATATGGGATTAAAGGGCGAGGTCGCAGATAAGTGTATAAGCAGAATTGCAGAGCTGAGCGCCGACGAAGAATTGGACGAATATTGCGAAAGTACGGCATCTGAAGCATTAAAAATATACTTAGGACAAGCTTTGCCCAAATCGGGACAGTACGATGTTTTTATATCGTTCAAGTCGCAGGATGAGGTTCTGGCGAGAAAGGTCTACGACTATTTAACGCAGAGTGGAAAGGAAGTTTTCTTTGCAAAGGAAACGCTCCCGCAACTCGGTGACGGTGAATACAGACCGGCAATTTTTGAAGCACTTGACTGTTCGAAGCATATGGTAATAGTCAGTTCAAATCCGGAATATCTGAAAACCAAATGGGTGAAAAAAGAATGGGACATTTTCGATAATGAGATGACCGAGGGACGCAAAGACGGAACTCTCATATTGGTTCTGTCAGACGATATCGCGTGCGATAAAGGAAATCTTCCCATTGAGCTCAGAACGAAGGAGATCGTTAAAATGAGTGAGTTCAGAAACAGACTTTTGTCGTATCTTAGGTGAGAGCGATCTGCGGTAAGAACTGTAATTAAATTTAAGAGGTGAGATATATGGTTTATGTAATGTCTGACATTCACGGAGAATTCGAAAAATATATTGGTATGCTTCAGAAGATAGAATTTAAAGACGAAGATACTCTGTATATTCTCGGTGATGTGGTTGACAGAGGTGAAAGACCCATAGATATTCTCCTTGATATGATGGCGCGTCCCAATGTATACCCAATCATGGGAAATCATGAGCTGATGGCAATAGATATGCTCAGAACTTTAAACGTTGAAATAACGGATAAGAATTACGATACACATATCGACGAAGCTGTTATGCAGCATCTTATTGAATGGCAGATGGACGGCGGAGAAACGACAATAAAGCAGTTCAGAAAGCTTTCGATTGATGAAAGAGAATACGTTTTGGAATATCTTGAAGAATTTTCGCCGTATGAGCTTGTAAAAGTCGGAAAACGAAAATTTATTCTCGTTCACGCAGGACTTGGCAATTTCAGCGTGCAAAAAGATATGGAGGATTATACACTCGAAGAATTGACCTGTGTGCGCACGGATTTTTCTTTAAAGCATTTCGACGACGATAACTTTTTTGTAATTATGGGACACACACCCACTCTTGCGATAAACGGCAAACCGCAAATATATAAAAACCAAAACAACATCTGTATCGACTGCGGCGCCGCGTTTAGCGGCAAGCTTGCCTGCCTTTGTCTTGATACAATGAAAGAATTTTACGTTTAAGAGGAACGGCTTATATCATAACAGTGCAAAAACATCGGTGAGGTAACTCGCCGATGTTTTTTGCTTAATTGTTGACATCTGTATGCTCGCGTGATAAAATAAATTTGAAAAAATAAAAATATATGTAACGTTTCGAAACCTTTACAATCTTATAGGTGAAAGGACGGTGATGATGTGACTGAGTTTGAAAAGCTTTTTTGTGAAAAGCGGGAGTTTATTTTCAAGTATTTAATGACGCTTTCAAAGGACTATTCTTTAGCTGAGGAGCTGACGCAGGAAACTTTTTTTCGTGCGTATATGAATTTTTCCTCTTTGAGAGATAAAGAAAAAGCATCCGTGTGGCTTTGCCAAATTGCAAAAAATACGTATTTTGCGTACTGTAACGAGCAAAAGAAAAAAGATTCCCCCGATGCGCTTGAAGAAATGAGCGACGGCGAGGATATCGAAGAATCGTTTATCAGAAAAGAGCTTTCAGAAAAAGCCCTTATGTGCTTACATGAGCTTGAAGAACCGTATAAGGAAGTCTTTATGCTTTCTGTTTTCGGCGGCTTTTCGCTGAAGGAAATAAGCGGACTTTTCGGGAAAAATGAAAGCTGGGCGCGTGTCACATTTTACCGTGCAAAACAAAAACTTTCAGAAAGAATGAGGTAATGAAATGAACTGTGATGTTGTAAAGGATCTGCTTCCGCTTTACATTGACGGGTGCAGTAGTGATGAAAGCGCACGTCTTGTTCGCGAGCATCTTGAAAAATGTGAAGAATGTAAAAAAGTATTTGACAGTATGAACATTCCTGCCCAAGTGTCGGAAGTGAAGAATAAGGCGGTGTTCGGCAGACTCAACGAATGGAAAGCGTCAGTATTACAGTCAGCGCTTTTGTTTATCTCCTTTGCGCTTATAACACTCGGTGTTGCGCTTGAGGCTGAAACGCCTGTAGGACTTATGAACGGATTCTGGGCATCAAACCTTGTAATACCTGCAACGGGCTTTATGCTGTCGCTTGCGAATTGGTACTTTGTGCGCATTTATAAAAGCAGAAAAGCTTTTTCAAACGCTTCACTTCTTGCAACGCTTGGTATAACCGTCGGCGCTTATATATGGTCAATTTTCCATTACGGAGTAGATGTGACGTCGCTTTTTGCAGGTGCAGGACAAAATGCGGATGTTGTTTTTGAAACGATACACTCAATATTTCTGTTAAACGGTATGGGAATTTTGCTTGCGTTCGTATTTTGTATTCTTTCAAAGGTTTTGTCGGATAAATATGCAAAAATGCTCGGCAAAGAGTAAAATATGAAAAAAACAGCATCAACTTCCGTCTGCGTGCTGCTGTGTATATGGACTGCGATTTTTACCGTTACAGCTTTGATTTTTGAGTGCGTCGGATATAATATTGAAATTATCGGAATTAAATTATTGTCGGCAGTTCCTTATACGGTGCTTGTCTTTTTATGCTGTGCTTGCTTTTTGATATATAAGCACGAAAAAAATGTGGTTATTAAAACAGTTGCTATGATATTATCAGCACCGGCGATATGTTTTTTGTGTAGTATATTATTTTTTCGTCTTATTTTCGGCGGTTTCGGCGAAAATACTGTTGTGCAGACCGTTGAATCGCAAAGCGGAAAATGCTGTGCCGAGGTAATTGACAGCGACCAAGGTGCGCTCGGAGGGAATACCTACGTGAACGTATATGAAAAATGTATTATGAAAACACCCGTTTTGACGGTTCAGAAAAAGCCGAAGCAGATCTATTCTGGCAAATGGGGTGAGTATAAGAAAATGCAGATATACTGGAAAGATGACAACTGCTTGGTTATCAATTCAGTTGAATATGAAATAGAATAGTTACAGATATTTGAAAATAAAAAAACACGGAAATGGCTTTCTCGGTTGCCCTTAAAGTAGAAATCGCCATAACAAAAAGTTCCCACAGACCGGTCAAACGGTTTGGGGGAATTTTGTTTATACAGGTAGAAGAAAGGGGAAGAGAAGGCTCCCTCTGAGAGGGAGCTGGCGCCACGAGTTGTTTACAACTCGATGCGACTGAGGGAGAGTGTGTGACAATGAAGTTAGTCTAAACTCAAAGTTACGCAGGCTCCTTCCACCGCTTCTCGGTCCCCCTCCCTCTCGGCGGGAGGCTATAATGTGTACCCTGCTTTTATCGTCTGTAGTATGTGATTAACAAGCCGGACTGTACTCCAGCTCTGTAAATGTGTATGAAACAACTAATATCACCAAGTTACTTTGATTCACCAATTTTAATAGTTGCTATCACTAAATGTGGCATTGAAAGATTATATTCTACGTGTTATAATACAGTCAAAGAGAAGCGCTTCAAATATTATGAAAGGGAATAATATGAAATTGAATTTTGCTGAAAATTTTAAACATTTACGCAAAGAAAACGGTATCACACAGGAAAAGCTTGCGGATATATTGGGAGTTTCATCTCAATCGGTATCACGTTGGGAGTTGAGTATATGCTATCCCGACTTGGAAATGTTACCGTCAATAGCAAATTATTTCGGAGTCACGGTTGACAGTCTTTTGTCAAATGATATCAATTCAAAAGAAAAAGACCGTGAGATATTTGAAGAAACTATTGATACGCTTTCCGATGATACTACCGAATGTATAGATTTTGTTATGGAATACTGCCGAAAGTATCCTCAAAATGATTATTATTCATATCAGTTGATATACGCTATAAAACGGTATGCTGTAGGCGACAGAGCAAAAACAGAAAAATATATGCCGTGCTTATTGGAAAATGTCCAAAGACTGCTCGAAACACAGTACCGTAATGCATCCATTCAACTTATGGTTATGCTTTGTGATGAAAATGAGCTTAATAAATGGCTTAATATGACACCTTACAATGGCTCATTCAGTCGTCGAAACTGTCTGATATCTCGTGCTGTTGCAAGCAAAGAATGGGAAATAGGGTATATACAGCAAGGGCTTAAAATGCTGGAAACCCTTGCTGTTCAGTTGGACAGTCGTTGCCCAGATTCATTCGGACCGCACAACAAGGCATTATTTCAAATGAAAATTCTTGATATAATTAGGTCTTTAGGTGAAGAAAACGGTGTACCCGACGGATGGAAGCAGTTTTATGCATATAAACAGCTTGTTTTGTCGGCTTGCTTTTTTGCTTGCGGAGAAACAGAAAAAGCTTGGGAAAATTTTGATTTGGCAATAGAGAAGAGCAAGTATATATTTTCTTTGAAGAATCAATGGTTGAATATCGGCGGGGCGTTTTTTTCAAACATAAAAGTAGATAAGATGTGGAATTATGCCATAGATGAAAATGGAGAAAAGCATAAGCTGTTTGGTATAGTCAATTATTCTTTCGGTGATATGAAAGCCATTGACGATCTTCTTACAAATCCCAAATGGGCGTGGTTTGATTCTGTAAGACAAACACCGAAGTATATACAGGCTGTGGAATGGGTTAAGACGGCGCAAGAGAAAATGTTGACAAGATAATGAAAATAAAAAATGACATCTTGATTTCAAGATGTCATTTTTACGTTTAGATCGTGCCTGTTACAGTAAGTGTGCTTACGCCGGGAATGACAACTACAGCGCCCGTTTCGGGGTTAGTTGTGAATGTTGCGGCGGGAACAGTTATTTCACCTGCTGTGGTTGTGAAAAGTCCCGTTGTTTCATCGTACGTGTATTCTTCGCCTTCCGTCCATACCGTACCGTTGAAGATTACTACAATATCGGACAATATAGGATCGAATGTGTCTGTTATCACAGCGTTTGCATCGGCATCGGCGGGTGTGTTGCCGTAGTTCTGCAAGAGAAACGTGTAAGTAACTCTGCCGTTTTCGGCAACGGGTATCGGTTGTATGCTTTTTGTGATAGTCAGATCGGGTTCATCCTCGGGTGTTACCGTTTCGGTAACCGTGATGGGCGAGGGAATACCGTCACCGTCAATCGTTGCGGTGTTTGTGATGCTTCCCAAAGTGTCAAGCGGTGCAAACCGGTTTACCTGCGCTTCGTAAACGATGATGAGGTTGCTGTCTGCAGGCAGTGTTATGCCGCTGAAAACAAGCGGAGGACCTGCACTGACAATAGGTGCAGGCTGAAGTACACCGTTTATATACATACGTACGGAGCCGTCGGTGTATGTAAGCGGATATAACGTTTCACCGCCTACGGTATATGCTCCGAGGTTGTCTGTTACGGAAAGGTCCGTTATAGCGGTAGCTCCTGCATTAACTGCGCTTATAATATACGTTACGTCCTCACCGAGCGTGTAATCGGTTGATAAAGCTGTTTTTGCGGCGGAGATGACTTCAAGTATCTCGCCGACAGCCACGTTTGAGCTGATGACGGAGTTGTTGTAGGTCAACTGCGCCTGATTCGTAAATTGTGCCATATTATCTCCTTAAATATCGTATTTCGGGCTTATGCCCACTGATATGATATGCGATAATACGGAGAATGTGACGAAAATTGTCGTTAAAAGGCTGAGAGCTTTTCTTCCGCTTCCTCAATACCCTCATAAGCTTCAAGAAGCTGTTCTTCTATATCCGTTTTTTCGCGGTCAAGCTCCATCAGCTTCATATAGTCGCAAGCGGAGGCTTCAATTTCTTCTTCAAGCGCTTCGAGCTTCTTTTCCGCTTTTTCTATAAAGTCCTTTGTTTTTTTGATATAATTTTCAAGCTTTCTTTTTTCGGCTTGATTTTTTTTGTTTTCAAGATACTGCGCCTTGCTGTCGCTGACAGTATCGTTTTTTTGTGCTGATTGCATACTTCCGTCAAGCTGTGAGATGCGTGCAACGTATGATTCGTAATCCCCTTGATGGTCAAGCATAGGACTACGACCTATATCTATCACCCTGCTCGCAAGCTTTTTAATAAAATATCGGTCGTGCGAGACGGATATGACAGTACCCTCAAAATCTACAAGCGCGTTTTCAAGTGCCTCTCTTGTCGGGATGTCGAGGTGGTTTGTCGGCTCATCAAGCAGTAAAACGTTATTTTTTCTCATTATAAGCTTTGACAAGGTAAGCCGTGCTTTCTCACCGCCAGAAAGATTTCCGACGGTCTTTTTTATGTCATCGCCCTTGAATAAAAACAAGGCAAGTGCTGAACGTATCTGTGTTTGCGTTGCATTGGGGAATTCATCCCAAAGCTCCTCAAGTACGGTCTTTGAGTCGCTAAGCTGTTGGTTTTCCTGGTCATAGTAGCCTATGCGGATATTATATCCAAACTCATAAGTTCCCGAATCGGGGTACATACGCCCGTTGAGGATTTTCAAAAGCGTACTCTTTCCGCTTCCGTTTTTGCCCGTTATAAATGCAAAATCGCCCTTTTTGATGAGAAATGAAATGTCTGAAAAAAGATGCTTTTCACCGAAGGATTTTGACATTTTATCAAGCTTTAAAACGTCCTGCCCCGACTCACTTCCCGAATCAAAGCGCATACGCACATGGTCGGGGAGCTTTTCGGGCGCATCAAGCTTTACCATACGGTCAATGGCCTTTTGGCGGCTTTCTGCGGCAATTATGTTCTTTTCTCTGTTCCAGCGCTTTTGCTGTTCAATAAACGCTTCCATCTGAGCTATTTTGCGTTGTTGGTTGTCATAATGGCGCTTCTGTATCTCGCGGTCCTTTTCCTTGGCACTTACAAATGCTGAATAATTACCGCCGTACATTTTACCCTTGCCGTATTCAATATCGAGTATTTTCGTGCATATTTTATCAAGAAAATATCTGTCGTGCGATACGGTGATTATTGTTTGCGACATTTGCGACAGTATATCCTCAAGCCAGAAAAGCGTTTGTGTGTCAAGGTGGTTTGTCGGCTCGTCAAGCAGTAAAATATCGGGTGGATTTAAAATTAACTTGCCGAGCGCAAGACGTGTTTTCTGTCCTCCCGACAGTACATTTACGGGCTTGTTGACGTCACTGTCTTCAAATCCGAGCTTGTATAAAAACGACATTGCGCGGTTTTTGTATTCAAATCCGCCGTTTTTTGCGAATTTTTCGTTTAACTGCGTAAAGGCAGAAATTACGCTTTCATCGCCGTTATCTATACGCATCTGAAGCTCGGCTATTTCTTTTTCTGTTTTTAAAAGCTCATCGTATGCTGAAAGCATTTCCTCGTATACGGTCAAGGATGACTCCAAAACTGCATTTTGCGAAAGCATTCCCACCGTTTTGTCCTTGGAAATATAAACGCCGCCGTCTGTTGCGTCGTATTGCCCCGTTATGATTTTTAAAAGTGATGATTTGCCTGCACCGTTTACGCCGACAATACCGAGTCTGTCGCCGTCATTCAGCGCAAAGCTGACACCGCAAAGTATATCCTCTGCCCCGAAGGACAGCTTAATGTTATCACAGCTTACAGAAATCATTTGTTATCCTTTATCTGAATTGGTATGAATAGAGCTTTTTATAAATTCCGTTTTCGTTTTTCATCAGCTCCTCGTGTGAGCCCGTTTCGGAAATTCCGTTTTTGTCAAGCACGATTATCTCGTCAGCGTTCTTAACGGTCGAAAGTCTGTGCGCCACAACGAGCACGGTGCGCCCCTCGGTAAGCTCGTCAAGGGAGGCTTGAACAAGCATTTCCGTTTCGTTGTCAAGTGCGCTCGTTGCCTCGTCAAGTATCAGCACGGGGGGATTGCGCAAGAACACACGTGCTATTGAAATACGCTGTTTTTGTCCGCCTGAAAGCTTTATGCCTCGCTCACCGACGTTCGTATCATATCCGTCGGGAAGCGTCATTACGTGGTTGTGGATGTTTGCGCATTTAGCCGCTTTTATGATTTCCTCGTCAGTTGCATCGGGCATGCCGTATGCAATATTTTCACGTATCGTACCGTTGAAAAGGAAGACGTCCTGTGACACGACGCCGACAGCGCTCCTCAAGCTCTTGCGTGAGAGCTTCGTGATGTCAACACCGTCAAAGGTGATAGTACCGTCTGATACTTCATAAAATCTCGGAATGAGGTTGCAAACGGTCGTTTTACCGCCGCCCGACGGGCCGACAAGCGCCACGGTTTTTCCGTGCGGTACTGTGAGATTGAGAGAGTTTATGACGTTTCTCGTTTCTGCCGTGCCGTCTGTATTGTAAGCGAAGGTTACGTTTTTAAAGCAGATTTCACCCTTGGGGTCGGTAAGCTCAACTGCGTTTTCAGCTTCTTTTTCGGGCTCTGTTGCCATAATTTCGGCAAAACGTGTAAAGCCTGTCATACCCTCCTGGAATTGCTCAAAGAGGGAAACAAAACGCTTTATGGGGTCAAGAAACATTGTAATGTAGAGGAAAAATGCGGTAAACTCACCGATGTCGATGATGCCCTTGTAGAAAAACAAACCGCCTGCAAATATAACGGTGAGATAAAGAACGTCGGAAAAGAACGTCATTCCCGAATGGAACATTCCCATGGCTCTGTATGCTTCGCCTCGGCAGGACTGGAACTTTTCGTTTTCGGCATTGAACTTTTCAATTTCGGTATTTTCAGCCGTATAAGCTCTTGTTACGCGAATACCCGAAATAGCTGTTTCGATATTTGCATTTACTTCAGCTATCTGCTCACGGCTCTTTTTGAAAGCCGAATTCATAGACGAACGCATCTTGAATGCAAAGAAAATTATAAGCGGAACGGCTACAAATATTATAAGTGTCAAAGGCAGGCATATCATTGAAAGGATAACGAACGAGCCGATAAAAAGCACCAAAGCAAGAAACAGATTTTCAGGGCCGTGGTGCGCAAGCTCAGCGACATCAAAAAGGTCATTTACTATCCTTGACATTATAGCACCCGATTTGTTTTCGTCAAAATACGAAAACGGAAGCTTTTCGAGGTGGGTAAAAAGGTCACGGCGCATATCCGCCTGCATACGCACGCCGACTATGTGACCGTAGTATGAAACGCAGTAATTAAGCACGCATTTTATTGCATATATACAAAGAAGTGCCAGCGACCAGACGATGAGCAGACGTATCTTCTGGTTGGGAACGTAGTCGTTTATGATATTTTTTGTTACCATAGGGAAAAACAAGTCCGCCGCAGCAATGAGAAATGAACATACCATATCGAAAATAAACAGCTTTTTATGCGGTCCGTAGTATTTTATAAAATGTTTTATGAGCTTCATTTTAACCCCCTTGATCCGTAGCCGTAACCGTTGCGGTTTAGTCTGCGGTGTGTGCTTTTGAATCTGTTTTAACAAATTTTATCAGCAAATTTTCATCTTTCGACGGATAATTATAGCAGAAGTATATTACCCTGTCAAGTTTTTTTAATTTACCGAATGAAAATTTCATAAATATAATGTATAATTATTATAATAACAATACAGGGGTATTAAAATGAACTGTAAAATAACGGTTATAGGAAGCTATATGACGGATCTCACTGTGTATACAGACCGTTTTCCGTCTGACGGAGAGGCGGTTCGCGGAAGCCGTTTTCATATAGCACACGGCGGCAAAGGCTCAAATCAGGCTGTTGCCGCACACAGAGCAGGGGCAGATGTCATATTTATCGCAAAGCTCGGAAATGATAAGTTCGGCGCAGATGTTCTCGACTTTTACAGAAAAGAGGGGATTGACACACGCTTTGTATCAATGACCGATAAAGCACCCACGGGTATGACATCGATAACTGTAAATACGGTAACGGGCGAAAACAGAATGGTGCTGTTTGAGGGCGCAAATATGCATCTGACGGCAGAGGATGTTTACAAAGCTGAAGGGGAAATTGCAACAAGCGACATAATTCTTTTCCAGAATGAAACAAGCGCGGAAAGCATCATGGCAGGGATGATACTTGCAAAGCAGTACGGTATCAAAACAGTATTCAATCCCGCACCGACGAGGGAAATTCCCGAGGATTTTTTAACACGTGCCGACTATATAACGCCCAACCAAAGCGAGACGGAGTTTTATTCGGGGATAAAGTCGGACACCGTGGACGGGGCAAAGCTTGCGTGCAAGCGCCTTATGTTCAAGGGATGCGAAAATATCGTTGTGACGATGGGGGCGCAAGGCTCATTTTATTACGGTGACTGCGGATATATTTATACCGAAGCCGTTAAAACCGATGCAGTCGATACAACAGGTGCCGGCGACAGCTTTAACGGTGCATTCTGTACGGCACTTGCAGAGGGAATGGATATTGAGGATGCGCTTAATTTTGCAAATGCTGCCGCATCGCTTTGTGTTGAAAGACACGGAACAGCCGATGCTATGCCGTACCGCGGGGAGATAGAAGCGCACAGAATGGTACACTATCCGACATCCCCTGAAAGAAAAAGATAAAAAAATAAAAAAAATTTCATTTAGGTGTTGACAAACGACAAAACTTCTGCTATAATACACAATGTTCGAGTGAGAACACAAAATTGAAAATTGCGGATTTGTGTAAGGGTAGCACAGCAGACTCTGACTCTGTATGTGAGGGTTCAAATCCTTCATCCGCAGCCAGAAAAAAGCACTTGCTTTCGCAAGTGCTTTTTTTAACGAAATTTGCCCTTGCGGGCAAGTGAAATAGCTCCGCTGTGAAATATTTGTTTCGCAAATGTGAAATATTCGCTGGCGCGAATGTGGGCAAATTTCATTTCACATTGCGACGAAGAAGCAATATTTCACAATTCACGCAGTGAATTATTTCATATTCGGCATAAGCCGAATATTTCACTAAAAAATTTACCGCAACAGGTTGCGGATGATATACACGCCTTCGGCGTGATTGGGATGCGAAACAGTTGACATATTCACGGATTTGGGGTATAATAATAAAAATAGATAAGGTGGTAAATCCAATGGTTACATATTTTGGCTGCTATAAATTCAACAAAGAATGGTTGCTTGTCGAAATGGCATTAAATATATCAAGCGAGGAAATCGATTGGGATTCGATTGTCGTTCCAGACGAAGAGCTTGATGAAAGTGATTGGCAATGTCCATATATGGAGCAATATTTGAATGTGGACGGAACCGAAAAAATATGCGAAACGTACGACGAACCTGAGGAAGAGGTGAATCCTTGCCGCATAGCGTTTTTCATCTACAAAGAGGGTTCTCGTACATTAAGAACGCCTTATGGCGATTTTGATTTGACCAATGTTGAAAAATTGCCGAAGCGTTTAAAAAACATTATTGAATTTGAAGAAGATTGATTTTACAATTTCGTTGACCTTTTCTTCAGTTTTACCTTGATTTTTGACCTTTTCACTCGTTTAAGCCAGAAAAAAGCACACATTTGTCTATAGGACAAATGTGTGCTTTTTTCAACGAAATTTGCCCTTGCGGGCAAGTGAAATAGCTCCGCTGTGAAATATTTGCTTCGCAAATGTGAAATATTCGCTGATGCGAATGTGGGCAAATTTCATTTCACATTGCG
This sequence comes from Eubacteriales bacterium, assembly GCA_045652135.1. Lineage (GTDB taxonomy): Bacteria > Bacillota > Clostridia > Oscillospirales > CAG-272 > RGIG7213. The sequence goes on from JAZRTS010000056.1 coordinate 24,199, forward strand.
ACCGAAGGGCGCAATATTTCACAATTCACGAAGTGAATTATTTCACATTCGGCGATGCCGTATATTTCACTTGAAAAACGAACAGCTTTATGCTATAATCAATACAGAAAGGTGGTGCAGTATGAAAAAATTATTATGTATTTTTTTACTCACATCTATGCTTATACTTTCATTTTGCTCTATATTAAATGAAGGTATCTTAATGCCGAGTATTAGTGTGGACGGTATTTTTGAAAATGACACGTGGTTAGCTGTAGACGGGCAACTGATCAACAAGGCTGACGGCACGGTTTGTCGGCTTGAATTTGACCGCAATATAACCATTCCCGAAAGGAGTAAGTTTTATTATGATGGTAGATATTCTTATAAATTTGAGTTTTTAGAATCTTCGGTTAATGAATATACTTTTTTGTATGCTTACGGCAGGGATGGAACAACCGCCTTATATTATGAGTGCATGATCACATATGATTATAATGGCAAAGAAACGGACCGCCTTTACCTGAGCGAAGAACTGTTACGGGAAGAAATGTGGGAGTCATATAAGAATAAATCGCATCATTCGGAATCTTTTTACTTTAGTGGATTTGGTTTAGGCAGTGAGACAGGCGGTGCCGGGAATGTTTACCACGGATTTATGTATACAAACGAGGACGAAGCAAGTGCGGAAGAACAAGCAATTCTCAGCTTTGCGGGAAATCTTTATGAAGCATATCCCGATGCATCTGATTACCTGGTACGCGGCTTGGCAAGGACTTTTGGGAATGAGATATGGTTTTCTGCATCCGGCAGCAAACGCCGTGATTCCATAAAAGCTGACATATTGATAAGCGGCATTCCCGAAAGCTATATTACAGCTTATGACCGTGAAACAAACGAGTTCAGAACTGTTTTTAAATACGAGCAAAAGAGAGCGCAAATTATAGATTTTGATGAGAGCGGAGCTTATGTTCTCAGTTCAAGCGGTGAGCTTAGTTACGTTGATTTTGAAACGGGAAAATCAACCGATATATATGACTTTCCGGACGTAGACCGCATTATTGTAAGCAAAAAATATATCTGCGTAAAATATGCCCGCAACGGATATTCTTATTTCGTTTATGAAAAGGGCGGAGATGTTGTCGCAAACGGTTCTTATTTGGATTAGAATTGCGTAACTACGATATAATGGAGCAAAGAAAGACGGTGGAAAAATGTCAAAGACGAAGACTCTGATATTTAACCGCAGAATACTTTTGTTTTTATTTTCCTTTATTCTGCTTTTGTGCTTTTCGATAAGCTTTTTTAAAGACTCCGATACAGAGCTTGGTATGGTGCTTTTAATAGCTTCCTTGCTCGTCTGTGTTGGTATATTCACATTCCCTATTTACTTTATTTTTACGAAGAATGAGATGACGGCCGTATGGCTCGTCGGGTATAAAAAGATAATTTCTTATACCTCGATAAAAAATATAATAGAGATCAAATGGGGGCAGGCATACAAGAATCTGCCGCACTATCAATTAATATACAATTATAACCATAACGGTCGGATAATCATAAAGCAATTTGATATTCCAAGAAATAGAAAAACGAAAAAAATGATTGAAAAGTATGTTAAATATAAAATAATTTAATGCTGTCAGTTATCGCTAAAGGAGATATAGCTATGAAAAAAATCAAAATCGGTATTTTCGGCACAGGCAGAGGAAGGGACATATCGCATAATTTTATAAATCTTGGCTGCGAGATTGTGGCAATTTGTGATTTTAATGACGAGCGCTTACAAAATGCCGCACGAGGCTTCGGCGATTCGGTTGCGGTTTATTCTGATTTTGATTCGTTTATTCAGCACGATATGGATGCTGTAATTCTTGCAAACTATTTTCACGAGCATGCGCCGTATGCGATAAAATGCTTTGAAAAGGGAATTCACGTTTTTTCAGAATGTATCAGTAACGGTACGATGGCGGAGGGTGTTGAGCTTATAAAAGCATTCGAAAAAAGCAACAGCATATATATGCTTGCCGAAAATTATCCTCAGATGATATTCAACAGAGAAATAAAGCGTATATGCGACAGCGGAACGCTTGGTAAGATACTTTATGCAGAGGGTGAATATAACCATCCAGGTGATCCGAATGATACATCGTTTTTAAAGACGTATAACTATTTTGAAAAGCATTGGCGCAATTATTTGCCGAGGACATACTATATCACCCATTCAATGGGCCCGATAATGCACGCAACGGGCGCAACACCCAAGCGTGTCACCGCATTTGCGTCATTTGCTGGTGTTCAAGGTGAAGTTCCGACGGCATCGCACGTCGGTGACCAGGTCGCTATCGTGACGACACAGAACGATGACGGCTCAATATTCAGAGTGACAGGCTGTGCAAGATTCGGCGCACACCACAATTCATACCGTGTCTGCGGCACAATGGGGCAGGTGGAAAACGTGCGCGGTACGGACGATATTATGCTTCGATATAATGAATGGTCAAAGCCCGAAAACGCAAAGGCTGTCAATAATTATACACCCGAATGGAACGATTACGAGGAAGAAAAGATAAAGCAAAGTGGACACGGTGGAAGCGATTATATCACGGCGCGTATGTTTATCGAATGTATAAAAGAAAATAAACAGCCAGAGCATCCGTTTGATATTTACAGCGCTGTTACAATGTCCTCTGTTGCCATCCTTTCGCACCGTTCCGTGCTTGAAGGCGGTGTGCCGTATGACATACCCGATTTCAGGAACGAAGATGATTGCAAACTCTACGAAAATGACCGCTTATCGCCGTTTTATACAACCGACGGCGGTGAGCCGAATATCCCTTGCTGTTCTGTAACCGATTTTGCTCCCACAGATGAGCAGGTCGCCCTCTACCGCAAGACTCTTAATATCGAATAAATTCTATCTGAATTTTATTAAATTCAAGGGGGATTTAAATAAAGCGCCCTGCCCGTCCCCCCTCGGTAGGCAGGCGTTACGGTAGTACGCCAAGCCTACCGCCACGGGCGTAGGGCGCACACCGCTTTGCGGTGTATATGGATAAAACAAAAAGATCTCTATATGTTTTGGCATACAGAGATCTTATTTTTTATCTGTTTTCGTCGCTGAATTGGCCCATAAGCTTTTTGTTGAATTCAACCGCTGTGTTGAAGCCCATCTTTTTCTGACGGTGGTTCATTGCGGCAATTTCGATTATGACAGCCAAGTTTCTGCCGGGACGTACGGGTATCGTTATTGAGGGAATGTCAATTCCTAAAATGTCGGTATATTCCGATTCAAGTCCGAAACGGTCATACATCTTACCCTGTACCCAAGCTTCAAGCTTGATTATAAGGTCGATCTTTTCCGACATCTTGACAGCACCCATACCGAATATTCTGCGTACGTCGATGATGCCGATGCCTCGGAGCTCAACGTAGTGGCGGATTATTTCGGGTGCGGAGCCGACAAGTGATTTTGCCGAAACACGCTTGATTTCAACCGCATCGTCAGCTATCAGTCGGTGACCTCTTTTTACAAGCTCAATTGCAGTCTCACTCTTACCGATTCCGCTGTCGCCGAGTATGAGTATACCCTCACCGTATACCTCGACGAATACGCCGTGGCGTGTAACGCGGGGAGCAAGGGAAACATTGAGCGATGCGATAAGCGCCGCCATAAACGATGATGTCTGGCTGTGTGTGCGGAAAAGCGGAACGTTGTATTTTTTGCAAAGCTCTATCTGCTCATCGGATATGGGAAGGTCTGTTGTGACGATGACCGCAACGGGATGCTCACGCACCACGTTTTCAAATGCGTGCGCACGGTTTTCCTCGGGCAGGCTTTGTATGTACTCATATTCCACCCTGCCGATTATCTGTATTCTTCTGGGATCAAACAGATCGTCAAAGCCGGTGAGTTTAAGCCCCGGACGGTTTAACTCACTGCGTCCGACAACGATGCTTTCATACGTTTCGGGGATAAATATTTTTTCTAAAGAAAATTCATCTGCAACCGATGACAGGGGAATTGAATAAACATCTTCACTCATCGTCTTCGATCCTTCCTAAAATATAATCTTTTTCAAAGTAGTATTTTTTATCGCAGAAACGGCAGGTCACTTCGATTTTTTCCTGCGTTTTGTATATTTCCTCAAGCTCCTTGCGGCCTATGGATATAACGGCGCGCTCCGTTCTTTCAACCGAACAGTCACATACGTATCCGACGTCTATTTCGTCAAACAAGTCATATTCAATGCCTGTCATTGCAAGGTCGAGTATTTCTTCGTTTGAAAGACCGTCAGAGAACAGCTTTGACACGTTTGAAAGTGCCATGGCATTTTTCTCAAGCTTTTCGATTATCTCATTTCCCGCGCCCGGCATAAGCTGAATAATTACACCGCCCGCTGCCTTACAGGAAAGGTCTGTATCTACAAGCACACCGAGGGCGAGAAGTGTGGGCACCTGCTCACTTTCCGCAAAGTATGCGGTAATATCCTCTGCGACCTCTCCGCTTCTTATTTCGGAAATTCCGATGTAAGGCTCGTTAAGGCCGATGTCCTTGACTACCTGCATAACACCTCCGCCGATAGCACCCGAAACATCAAGTTTGCCGTTTGGCTTCAGGGGAATATCAACACCGGGGTTCTGTATACAGCCCTTGACGTTGCCTTTATAATCGGCAACCGCCATAACCATTCCCGCAGGGCCGTTTCCTCTGAAGGTGAGTGTGATGCTGTTGCCCTTGTCCTTGAGCATGCAACCCATGAGAGAAGCACCCGTCATAACACGTCCGAGAACGGCTGATGCCGTGGGTGTTGTGTGGTGGTACGATATCATCGTGTTTACGATATCTGTTGAATTTATGACCATAATGCGAGCCTGTCCGCATCTTGTCATAGCACGTAAGATTGTAGAATTCATATATTTATCCTTTTATTGCACGGCAGACGTAATGCGCACGCTGTGACGTGGGCGACGGGGATGTATCTGACAGCTCACCGTACACCGCCAATAATTCAAATCCGCATTTTTTAAGCGTTGCTTTTATGAAATCATCGCTGTGACAGTATTCTGTCTGTTGCTCGTCTTCCCGTGTATAAGTTCCGTTTTTGTTTTGTGAAAAAAGCGAAAGAGAAAAAAGGCAGGAGCGTTTATCGGCATCATATCCGCAGCTCCAGGCAAGCAGGTGCTCACCCGTGTCATTTTCTAAAATAAAATCGTTTTCGCTGTATATATTTTCAAATTTATATTCCGTGTTTATATCAAAGATAAGAAGTCCGTCGGGATCAAGATACAAATGGCAGCAAGAGAAGAATTTCTCTACACCGTCGGCATCAAGGTAATTTACGCTGTCAAGGCAGGAAATTACGGCTGATACCGTTCCGTAAAGCTCAAAATCTCTCATATCCTGATTTAAAAGCAGTATGTTCATAGGGCATCTTTCGCGTGCCGCTGACAGCATGCCGTAAGAAATATCAAGCCCTATCATATCGTAGCCCATTTCGGCAAGCTTTGCCGTCAGCTTGCCTGTGCCGCAAGCGGCATCGAGTACAAGCTCACACGGTATAGTTGAATGCTTTTTCAAAAGTCCGTCTGTGTATTCCGCCCATCTGTCGGTGTCAACGCCCGACAGCTCATCGTATATCTCTGATATTACTTCGTACTGTCCGTTCACTTCTTCAGCCTTTCGAGTACGTTTACGTATCCATCAGTACCGTATTTAAGGCAACGGTTGACACGGCTTATCGTTGCTGTTGAAAGCCCCGTCTGCTCCGATACCTCCGTATAAACGGAATTGTTATAGAGCATTTTTGCCGCGTGCATACGCTTTGACATTTCCTGGATCTCTGCAATAGTGCAGAGATCTTCAAAAAAGTCATAACATTCTTCCACGGAATTGAGGCTCAGAATGCCTTCAAACAGAAAATCTATTCTTTCATCTTTGATCTTTTTTCCCATTTCGTTCTCCGTGGTTGCTTATGAAAGTATTTTAAGCGTTTCTTCCGCCATTTCATCGGGTGAAATTACGGTCTCAAAGCGCACTTCTTTTTCTTTAAGTGTTGCAAGAGGTGCGGGAATTTCAACACCCGTGAGCTTGTTAAGCTCATAAAGCGGTGCAAATTCATCGCCGTCAGCCTCGCCGCCGACAGCTGCAAGAACGTCCTTTGCAAACTTGTAGGGGCTTGCCGTGCTTACCGTTACCATATTTTCATTGTTGTAGTAACGGAACTTGCTTGCGCAGTAGAGCGCAACACCTGTGTGTGTATCGGAAAGATACTTGACCTTGTCATAAACGAAGCCGATCTCATCCATTGTGTGTGCTTCGTTTGCGTAGTAGCCTACAAATGTTTCCTTTATCTTGTTAAGCTCGTCAAGCTCTATCTTGTATTTGCCGGTTGAGTTAAGGCGAGCCATATATTCAGCCGTCTTTTCAGCACCGCAGATGAGATAAAGAAGTCTTTCAAGATTGCTGGAAATGAGAATATCCATCGAGGGGGACATCGTCTGGAAGAACTTTCTTCTTCTGTCGTATACACCCGTTGTAAGGAAGTCGGAAAGGATGTTGTTGCGGTTTGAAGCGCAGATGAGCTTGCCTATGGGAAGTCCCATCTGCTTTGCGATATATGCGGCGAAGATGTTGCCGAAGTTACCTGTGGGAACTGTGAAGTTAAGAATCTCACCTGACTTCAGTACGCCTTCTTTAAGCAAGTCGCAGTATGCGGAGATGTAGTAAACCACCTGAGGCGCAAGTCTGCCCCAGTTGATGGAGTTTGCGCTCGTCAGTATGTAACCGCCGTCATTGAGCTTTTTGTTTATTTCAGCGTCGGAGAATATCTTTTTAACACCGTTCTGCGCATCGTCAAAGTTACCCTCAATAGCGCAAACGGAAACGTTTTCGCCCTCCTGCGTTGCCATCTGAAGCTTCTGTATCTTACTTACACCGTGAACGGGATAGAATACTTTTATAGCGATGCCGGGAACGTCACGGTAGCCTTCAAGCGCTGCTTTACCTGTGTCACCCGATGTCGCAACGAGAATGAGCGCTGTCTTTTCTTCACCCGTCATTTTGAGCGCACGGGAAAGAAGACGGGGCATTATCTGAAGCGCCATATCCTTGAATGCGCAGGTAGGGCCGTGGAAAAGCTCAAGCACGTAGCCGCCCTCGTCAAGCTGATGCAAAGGCGCTGCTCCGCCGGGAAAGTTCTTTTCACTGTATGCTTCGATACAGTCTGAGAGAAGCTCGTCCTTGTCATAATCATCTAAAAATCTGTAGAGTATGTCAGCGGCTCTGTGCGCATAGTCCATTTCGCAAAGCGCCTTTATATCGTCCTCCGTAAGCCTGGGTATTTCTGTCGGCATATAAAGACCGCCGTCGGGCGCGATACCTTTCTTTATTGCGTAAGCTCCGGAAACAAGCTCACTGTTTCCTCTTGTACTGCAGTATTTCATAGTATATATCCTTCCTGAAAATAATTAACTTTTGTTTATTGCGTTTGCGTATTCAGCATATTCCGCCATCTGGTTTCCGAGCCGTATAAGCTCACCCATTACACGCTCTCGCCCTTTTTCCGTTTTATACCAGTTGTCGCGGCTTATTTCCGATGTTACAACGGGACATATTGAAAATTCACATTCGGGAAAAGCCCATTTGTAATATGTGTAAGCGCGTCTTGCGTGGAAAGCGTGGCATACGAGAATAGCCTTTTTGACCTGAATACCCTTTTCGTCACACAGCTTTTTGGAGAAAAATGCATTCTGATACGTGTACTGTGCTTCGTCCTCTTTGAGTATTGCACCAAACGGAACACCGCTTTTTAAAAGAATGTCGGTGTACATTTCACATTCCGTTTTGTAAACGATGCCCTCTGTTTCCGTTCCCGGAAGCGAAGGCATGTATTCTCCTCTTGTTATCGAGTATTTGCCCGACGGTATAATATATCTTGCGTATCCGTCAATATATAGCTTTGCGGCACGGCGAGGCAAAAGCGGATTTGATGAACCGGGGACAAATATTACATCTGATACCCTTGGTTCATTTTCTAAAAATATATATTCCGTTGTGTCTTTAATAAAATCCATACAGTTTCTTTCTTTATTTCTATGTGCCGTATATTCGTATACAAAATACATTATATATCAATTGGTTGATAAATGCAAGTCTTTTGTAAATAATTTATCACACTAATGCGTAAAAATTTAAAAATTGCTTGATTTATTACGTAATTTGGTGTATAATGCTTAAAGTTTACTAAAGGAGTTTTGATATGTTTGGTATGAAAACACACACAGGCGGTGTTGATTATATTGTCGTGTGCCTCGGTAATCCGGGTGATAAATATACGACCACGAGGCATAATATGGGCTTTCTTTGCGGTGATTATATCGCTGATAAAGAGGGCTTTTCATTCAAAAAGATAAAGTTTAAATCGAATTACGATATCGTTGATTTTCACGGCTTCAAGGTTATGTTTATGAAGCCGCAGACATTTATGAATTCATCGGGGGAAGCCGTACGTCCCGCAGCTGATTTTTACAAAGTGCCTGCAGAAAACGTTATCGTGCTTGTCGATGATATTAACCTTGACGTAGGTCAGATGCGTATAAGACGCAAGGGCTCATCGGGCGGTCACAACGGTATGAAAAGCATAACGGAGCACTTGAAAACCGAGAATTATCCGAGAATAAAGCTTGGCGTCGGCAAGAAGCCGCATCCCGATTTTGACCTTATTGATTTTGTTCTTGGTAACTTTTCACCGTCGGATATGAAAAAGCTCCCTGAGGTATTCGAAAACGTTTCATCCGCTTTGGCGCTTATAATGAAGGGTGACTTCGACGGAGCAATGTGCAAATATAATTCTTAAAGATAAAGCCGCAAGTCGATATGACTTGCGGCTTTTGACGTAGTCAAAGCAAACTTATTTGTTTGTCTTAATGGAGTTTTCGTAGGACTCGACCATCTTCTTGACCATCTGGCCGCCGATGCTGCCTGCCTGCTTGGATGTGAGTTCGCCGTTGTAACCCTGCTTGAGGTTAACGCCTACTTCGTTTGCGGCTTCCATCTTGAACTTATCGAGTGCTTCCTTTGCTTCGGGAACAAGTCTTTTATTTGACATTTTTATAATTCTCCTTGTAATATAGTGTTGAGTTTCCGACCTGATACCCATCGGTATTCACGATCGTTTCTTACGGAGCTCTTTCGTTTGGCTCCGAGATTATTGTTACTCATCTGCCGTAAAATATTACAGGAAAAAATTTGAATTTATTTTTTGTTTTGCGGTTGCTCCTTGTCCTTTCCTATACGGAAAAATATCGGTACGAGTATGAGAGGTATCAACGGCAATAACAGCACGAGAAACGAAAGATTTGCCATGCTTGTCTTTTCTGACGTTACCACGTACGTACTTTTGTGCTTCGGCAGGATTATTTCGCCCGTTTCTGATATGATCAGATTCTCATGCGAAACATTTCCGTTATCATCTGATGATATTACGTGCACTTCCTTATTCGCGTAATCGGAGGCGAGCTGTACGCTTACCTCGTTCAGCGCGTTTATGTCATCGCAAACAATGTATACGCCTGCGATTATCTCCATATTGCTGTGCGCATCTGAGGAAGCTATCATTTTATTTGCCGTAAGATCGGAAACCGATGTTATCTGAACGTCTTTTTTTTCGCCCGCGGTAAAATTCATCTGCAAAATGCCGTCAACCGGAGGCAATACGCTCCACTTTATTTCTTTGTATTCCGGAGTTCCTTCTTCTGCGTAAAATTCAAAAAACTTTTCGTAGTCAGCGCCTTTTTCACCGCCGCCGGCAACAGTCGCCTTAACGGTTATAATACCAGATTTGCGTACCGTTATTTTGTTGGCTATGATTGTCGCATCTCCATCCGCTACTTTCCAAATTATATCTGTTTTCGTTGCGTTTTCCGGATATATTTCGGCTAAAAGAGGCGTTGATTTGTTGCACGTGAGCGAAAGAGAGGGAAGCGTGATATCTGATATTGGAACAAATGCCTCGGTCACTTTAACGGACACTGTATTGCTCACAGAGCCTTTATAAATACAATAATAGTATTTTGCTCCTACGTCTGGCGATACTGTGATGTGCGTTGTTTTTGTTTCCGAAATCATTTTTCCGTTTTTATTTGGATTTGATGATTCGTACCAGCGTATTTTTCCGCCGTCATAATTTGATATGTCGGCATTCAGTGTTAATTCGTCGCCCGCGAAAATACTGCTCTGCAATGTTGATGCGCTTATTGCGGTGGGAAAACGGTTTATGGTTCCGCTGACTGTTTTCGTTGTTTTTCTCGTATTCCTGTATGAAAGCTCGGCAAAAAACGAAAACGATCCGTCAGCAACACCGTTTTCGGCACTCGTGAAATCGGTCACCGTGATCCCGATAACTTCCACGTTGTGTTCGGTCAATCCGTTGATATATTTACCGAGATGCTCATAAACACCGTCTTTGGTGTTTATCTGGTAAATGTTCAGCATATAATCACCGTGTTCGATGTTTGATATCGTTTTTTCAAGCGGTGTCGATGCATATGACGATAACGGCAAAATACCGAACAGAAAGGCGAAAATAATACAAAGAGTCTTTAAAAATTTCATTTTTTTACGTACAGAGTGAATCTGCCTTTTGAATTATTGATGTGTATACTGTCAAACGTACCTGCGTATTCACCGTCAAAGGTGAGCGGCACAGGATGCTCGAATTCCGTTATTATCTCGGAAGCGTGTAAGAATATAACGTCATTTGAATTATACTTTTTATTAATGAGATTTACGGCTATATTACCGAGGTAGGCGATTGTTTTGGGCATTTTGATAAGCAAAAGCTCAAATTTTCCGTCGTTGAGTACGACGTCTGACGGGTTGAAGTTCATAACACCGCCTATAGAGTAGGAATTGGTTATTGCACCGAATATAAATTCACCCTCATAAACTTTTCCGTCTGCGGTTATTTTTGCGCGGTGAGTTTTAATTTCGGAAAGAGATTTGATTCCGTCGAGCACGTATGCCATATATCCGAGCTTGTTTTTTGTGCTTTGAGATGTGCTGTACGTCACGTGGGTAAAAAGTCCGAACGAGGCAACGTAAACGAAATGTTTTCCGTCGGTTGTTTCTCCCAGATCAAGAGATACCGCATGTTCAGCCGAGATTATGTTGACCGCTTCGGTGATGTCCTTGGGAAGCTTGAGCGTTTTGGCGAAATCATTCGTTGTACCTGTCGGAATATATCCTATGGGCGTATTACTCCCCGACTGCACAACACCCTGAACTGTTTCGTTAAGCGTTCCGTCACCGCCGCAGCAAACGATCATATCACTGACTTTTGCGTATTCTTTGGCAAGTGATATCGCGTGACCTTGAGAAGTTGTGAATTTTACATCGGTGTTGTATCCTCTTTCGGAAAAAAGCGACACGATGCCAAGTGCTTTTTCTTTGCTGCCGAATACCCCTGCCCCAGCTTTGGGATTTATAATAAGAGTAATATTTTTTTTGGCTTTCAATTTAACGTTCTCCGTTGTCTTTGCTAAATTTAATTTATTATACATCATAAGGAAATCAATGTCAAGTGTAAAGGTGTGTATCGTATGTGAAAAGATGGCTGCATATAAATATATGATATGTATTTGATAAAACAGACATACAATTTTGTTGTTTTTTGCGCCAAATTTCAATAAAAATGTTAAACTCTGTTGAAAAACACATCGTACAAATTAATTTAATGCGTAATTTTTAGTTTTTTTGACAAAACGTCTTGAAAAAAGAGAATGAATGTATTATAATTATAACGTATAGGTATGTGATATTGATTGCGTACAGATATGCAAAACATCGGTTTTTACTCTGTTTTGCTTTAATCGAGTTAATTTTTTGAAAAATGAGGAATAAAGTTATGAACAAGATCACAATCATCGGAAGCGGAAGCGTCGGCGCGACGATTTCCTACACACTTGCGGTCATGGGCCTTGCATCTGAGATCGTAATGATCGACATCAACACAGAGAAGGCTATAGGCGAAGCACTTGACATAAGACAGTGTCTGCCGTTCTGCAATCCCTGTACGGTCAATGCAGGCTCTTACGCTGATGCGGCAAACTCTGATATCGTTATCATCACATCGGGTGTTACAAGAAAAGCAGGTCAGTCACGTCTTGAGCTTGCACAGACCAATATTGACATTCTTAAACAGATAATGAAGGACATAACACATGCAGCTCCCGATGCAGTATACTTGATCGTAAGCAACCCTGTCGATATTCTTACATACGCATTCTGCAAGCGTTCCGGTATTCCCGAAAGCCGTATCATCGGTTCGGGTACGATACTTGATACAGCACGTCTTCGTGCAAGAATGTCGGAGTTTTACTCTATCAACCAGAACAACACGCATGCATACGTTCTCGGTGAACACGGTGATTCATCATTTGTTCCGTGGTCGCTTGCGAACGTTTCAAACGTAAACATCGCAGACTGTCACAAGTCCTTCAAAGGCAAAAACGGCAAATTGCTTGAGTTTGATTACGCAGATGCGGAAAGATACGTACAGAAGTCCGGCGGTGAGGTAATTGCACGCAAGGGCGCGACATTCTATGCTGTTTCAACGGCTGTATGTTCTATCTGTAAGTGCCTGCTCAGCGGTGTTGATACAACAATGACTATCTCCACGATGATGCACGGCGAATACGGCATTGAAGACGTTTGTCTCAGTACGCTCAGCATCGTAGGCAACAAGGGTATACGCAGCAACGTATATCTGCCCCTCAATGACGAGGAGATAAAGAAGCTCCGCCACAGCGCAGACACGCTCAAGGCTATAATTAAGTCAACTGTTATTTAATGGAGGATAAAATGGAATACCGTATTGAACACGACTCCATGGGTGAGGTCAAGGTTCCGGCAGATAAGCTGTGGGCGGCCCAGACACAAAGAAGCCACGAAAACTTTGAAATAGGCGTTGACATTGAAACAATGCCCAGAGAAATTACGTATGCATTCGGCATACTCAAAAAGGCGGCGGCTCAGGCAAACTGTGAGCTTCGCCCCGAAAAAATGACAAAGGAAAAGCTTGAAGCGATAAGCGGTGCGTGCGATGAGATAATCGCAGGTAAGCTTAACGATAACTTCCCCCTCGTTGTATGGCAGACAGGTTCGGGCACACAGTCCAATATGAATGCCAACGAGGTTATTGCAAACAGAGGAAATCAGATAGCAGGCGCTAAAATACTTCATCCCAACGATGATGTAAATATGAGCCAGTCTTCAAATGACACATTCCCCACAGCTATGCACATTGCGGCTGTAAAGGCGCTTGAGGATAAGCTTATTCCTGCTGTTGAAACACTTATTGCAACATTCAAAAGACTTGAAGAAGAAAACGAAGGCATCGTGAAGAGCGGCAGAACGCATCTTCAGGATGCAACTCCCATCAAGTTCAGCCAGGAGATAAGCGGCTGGAGAACGAGCCTTGAAAGAGATGTTGAGCTTATAAAACTTGCCGTTAAACCTCTTTGTGAGCTTGCGCTCGGCGGTACAGCCGTTGGTACGGGACTTAACGCTCCCAAAGGATTCGGTGAGCTTGTTGCACAAAAGGTTGCAGATCTTACAGGTAAGCCCTTCATTACAGCAGGCAACAAATTCCATTCCCTTACATCAAAGGACGAAATGGTATTTGCACACGGTGCTATCAAAGCACTTGCGTGCGATATGATGAAGATAGCAAATGACGTTCGTTGGCTTGCAAGCGGTCCCCGTGACGGTCTGGGTGAAATTTTCATTCCCGAAAACGAACCCGGCTCATCAATTATGCCCGGTAAGGTAAATCCCACACAGTGCGAGGCTGTAACAATGGTTGCAGTTCAGGTAATGGGTAACGATGTTGCGGTAGGTATGGCGGCATCGCAGGGCAACTTTGAGCTTAACGTATTTATGCCCGCCTGCGCATACAATTTCTTGCAGTCAGCAAGACTTATGGCGGAGGCGATAGTATCGTTCAATAAGAACTGTGCCGTAGGCATAGTTGCCAATAAAGAAAAAATGCACCACAATCTGCATAACTCTTTGATGCTTGTAACGGCTCTCAACCCGTATATCGGTTACGAAAATGCGGCAAAGACGGCTAAAAAGGCATTCAAGGATAATATTTCGCTCAAGGAAGCGTGCGTACAGCTCGGCTTCCTGACAGCGGAGAAATTCGACGAGGTATTCCACCCCGAACAGATGGTGTGATAAAATAAAATTTCAGGATTCAGATGCGGACCTCGGTTATTATCAGGTCCGCACATCCACGCAATCCCAAGAAAGGAATGGGCATATAAATGAAAAAAGTGGCATACTTTCCCGGTTGTACATTGAAAACCAAGGCGAAAGAACTTGACAGATATGCAAGAAAAAGCGCAGAAGCTCTCGGCTTTTATCTTGATGAAATTGAAAATTGGCAATGCTGCGGCGGTGTTTTCACAACATCGCGTAGCGAAATAGCAACAAAGCTTTCTTCTGTAAGAGCACTTGCGGAAGCACAGAAGAAAAATCAGACGCTCATCACAGTTTGTTCTGCCTGCCATAACGTAATAAAGCAGACAAACCATGCGATGCAGACAGATGAAGAATTTGCATTCAAGGTAAACAATTACCTCGGTGCAGGTAACGAATATGACGGCAAAGCAAAGGTGCTTCACTATCTTGAATATCTCCGTGACGAGGTAGGATTTGACGAAGTGGCGAAAAAGGTCGTAAAGCCCTTGACAGGAAAGAAGATTGCAGCATATTACGGCTGTCTTTTGCTTCGTCCCAACAGCGTTATGGCGATGGACGATCCCGAAAATCCCACGATAATCGAGGATCTTATAAAAGCTCTCGGCGGTGAGGCTGTTGTGTATCCGTACAGAAACGAATGTTGCGGCGGATATATTGCGCTTGAAGATGCTGACTCCGCAAAGAAAAAGAGCAACTCCGTTGTTGCAAGCGCAGAGAAGCACGGTGCGGAAATAATCGTCACCGCATGCCCGCTTTGTAAATACAATCTTGAAAAGAATAACCCCGGAGCAAAGATCGTATACTTCACAGATCTTCTTGCCGAAGCGCTTGGGGTAAAGGAGGACGGAAATGAGTAAGGAAATGGAAAACCTCAAATCTGAAATAATCCGTTCAAGCGGTGTAAACCCGAAAAAATGTATGCGTTGCGGAAAATGCACGGGTACTTGCCCTGCATTCGATGAAATGGAATACCATCCGCATCAGTTCGTGTATATGGTAGAAAGCGGAGATATCGAACCGCTTCTGAATTCAAAATCGCTTTATAAGTGTCTTACGTGCTTTGCGTGTGTTGACAGATGCCCCAGAGGCGTTGAGCCTGCAAAGCTTGTAGAAGCAGTACGTCTTTCTGTTATCAGAAAGCAGGGCGCAAATCATCTTAAAGCAGATGATATTCCCGCGCTTCTGGATGACGAAATGCCCCAGCAGGCAATCGTAAGCGCACTTCGCAAATACAGTAAATAAGGAGGAAAGGACAAATGCAAAGAATTGGCGTATTCGTATGTTGGTGCGGCAGTAACATCGCAGGAACAGTCGATGTTGAAAAGGTTTCCGAAGCGTTGAAGAACGAGCCGGGAGTTGTCTTTTCCACCAATTATCAGTATATGTGCTCTCAGGCAGGTCAGGATATAATAAAGGATGCTATTGCCGAGCATAAGCTCACAGGTATCGTTGTTTGCTCCTGCTCACCGAGAATGCACGAGGCAACGTTCCGCAAAACAGCGGCAGCGGCAGGTCTTAACTCATATATGGTTGAGATCGCAAATATAAGAGAGCAGTGCTCCTGGGTACATAAGGATATGCAGTCGGGTACAGAGAAGGCTATTATTCTCGGTAAAGCGGCTGTTGCAAAGGTAAACCTCAATGCACCCCTTACACCCGGCGAAAGCCCCGTAACAAAGCGTGCGCTCGTTATCGGAGGCGGTATTGCTGGTATTCAGACGGCGCTTGATATCGCAGAAGCGGGATTCCCCGTTGACATCGTGGAGAAAAAGCCCACGATAGGCGGTAAAATGGCACAGCTTGACAAGACGTTCCCGACACTCGACTGTGCGGCTTGTATTCTTACACCGAAGATGGTTGACGTTGCACAGAACGATAAAATAAGAATATTCTCTTACAGCGAGGTTGAGGAAATCGGCGGCTTCGTCGGTAACTTCAGCGTTAAAATAAAGAAAAAAGCAAGATATGTAAAAGAGGATGTATGTACGGGTTGCGGTATCTGTACTGAAAAATGTCCTCAGAAGAAGGTTCCCAATGAGTTCAATATGGGAATGGATAACCGCCGTGCGGTATACATTCCGTTTGCTCAGGCAGTTCCGAAGGTTGCGACCATTGATCCCGATTACTGTACAATGCTCAAAACAGGCAAGTGCGGTGTGTGTGCAAAGGTTTGTACCGCAGGCGCTATCGACTATACTCAGAAGGATGAGATAATCGAAGAAAAGTACGGTGCAATAGTTGCGGCAACGGGCTTCAACCCCATCAGCATGGATAAGTTTGATGAATTTGCTTACAATCAGTCAAAGGACGTTATCACATCCCTTGAATTTGAGCGTCTGACAAATGCCGCAGGTCCTACAGCAGGTAAGCTCCTCCGTCCGTCCGACGGAAAGCACCCCCACACGATAGTGTTCGTTCAGTGCGTTGGCTCAAGATGTGCCGCTTGCGCTGAAAAGGGAAAGGAATACTGCTCAAAGATATGCTGTATGTACACGGCAAAGCACGCAATGCTTACACGTGACAAATATCCCGATACAGATGTATATGTATTCTATATAGATGTACGTACACCCGGTAAGGCGTTTGACGAATTCTATCGCCGTGCGGTTGAAGAATACGGTGTGCATTACATCAAGGGTATGGTAGGTAAGGTATCCCCCGAGGGTGACAAGCTCATGGTAAGGGCATCTGACCTGCTTGCAAACAAGCAGCTCAATATTGCGGCTGACCTTGTGGTTCTTGCGGCGGGTATCGAGCCTGACAAGACCGCACGTCCTCTTGCAACAATGCTTACTGCAAGTATGGACACAAACGACTTCTTTACAGAAGCGCATCCCAAGCTCCGTCCCGTAGAAAGCCCGACAGCGGGTGTGTTCCTCTCAGGTACTTGCCAAGGACCTAAGGATATCCCCGAAACGGTTTCACAGGCGAGTGCGGCGGCGGCAAAGGTCATAGGACTTCTTGCCAAGGATAAGCTTATGGGTAACCCCTGCGTTGCTAACTCAAACGAGCTTATGTGTAACGGCTGTTCCTCTTGTGAAAGAGTATGTCCTTACGGCGCTATTACATACGCTGATAAGGAATTCCGTATGCCCGACAGAACAGTTGCGATAAGACGTGTTGCAACAGTTAACGAGGCTGTTTGCCAGGGCTGCGGTGCTTGTACGGTTGCGTGTCCGTCAGGTGCTATGGACCTCAAGGGCTTTGCAACTTCACAGATCATTGCGGAGGTGGATGCAATATGCAAATAAACAACGAATTCAAGCCGAAGATCGTGGCTTTCTGCTGTAACTGGTTGTCCTATGCGGGCGCTGACCTTGCGGGAAACAACAGACTTGCGTACCCCGAATGTGTAAACTTTATCACAGTACCCTCCTGCTGCCGTGTAAATCCGATATTCATTCTCCGTGCTTTCCAGAGAGGCGCTGACGGTGTTATAATATGCGGATGCCATCCCGGCGACTGCCACTATACATCGGGTAACTATTATACAAGAAGAAGAATGGCTTTGCTGTTTTCTATGCTCAATTACCTCGGTATTGAAAAAGAGCGTATCCGTCTTGAATGGGTATCCGCCGCCGAGGGCGCAAAGTTCGCCGCAACGATGAATGAATTTACCGAAGCGGTAACGGCGCTTGGCGAAAACAAGAGATTGGAGGATTTACGATGCAAAAAATAACGTGTGAATCACTGATTGAAAAAGCCTGCGAGCTTATTGAAAACGGAACGGTCAACCGTGTTATCGGCTGGGAAAAGGGTGAGTTTGTTTATGACCTTACACCCGCTGTATTCACGTCCGCCGATGAAATAAAGAAAAAGTTTATATATAACGATTTTGCAGGTGCAAACTTCTCGAAATACCTTCTTAAAGAAACAAGAAAGGGCGAGGGCAAGGTGCTTGTATTCCTCAAGCCCTGCGACACATACAGCTTCAACCAGCTTCTGACAGAGCACCGCTTTGACAGAGAAAAGGTATACGCTGTCGGTATTCCCTGCGAAGGTATGGCTGATATTTCAAAGGTAAAGGCTGTTGTCGGTGACGGTATTATCAATATAACCGCCGACGGTGACGAGCTTGCGGTTGAAAATCTCTACGGCGAAGTCAACAAGGTTAAATTTGCTGACGTTCTTGCCGAAAGATGCGCAAACTGCAAGAGCAAGAAGCACACAGCTTACGACGAGCTTATGGGCGAAGACGGCGAAGTGCTCGACAGCAACCGCTTTGACGAGGTTGAAAAGCTTGAAAATATGACCGAAGACGAAAGATTCGCTTTCTGGCAGAACGAGCTTTCACGCTGTATCAGATGTAATGCGTGCCGTAACGTATGTCCCGCTTGTACTTGTGAAAAGTGCGTATTCGACAACCCGAATTCGGGTGTTGAAAACAAGGCGATAGCCGACAGCTTTGAAGAAAAAATGTTCCACATCATACGTGCGTTCCACGTTGCGGGCAGATGTACAGACTGCGGAGAATGTTCACGTGTATGTCCCGAGAACATACCGCTTCACTTGCTGAACAGAAAGTTTATAAAGGATATCAATACCTTCTACGGTGATTATCAGGCAGGAGA
>JAZRTS010000057.1:0-5850 GCA_045652135.1 Eubacteriales bacterium
CATTTTAGCCTTGATTTTTTCGGAGAATTCAAAGCCTTCAAGACATCTGTAATATGAATTCTGGTACGCAAAATCACGGTAGCCGATATTCTTCATAAATAAGTAACCGCCCTGAAGCATATCAACGCCGGGAATTCCGGGATGGTCGTGTCCGTCAGTGCCGGGAACGATCCACGAAAGACCTACGGGATTGTAAAATACAGCTTCGTACTTCGTAAGTGCAACATCAGCCGTTTCTTTGAGCATTTTTTCAATTTCTTCCGCAAGCGCTTTGCCGATCTTCTGGCGGCGGTAATCCTTGTCAACAAGAACGTAGGTGATATATCCCACTTCCATTCCTGCCTTGTGTGTGCCTGCGGCAAATCCGATGACCTTGTCACCGTCAAGTGCGGCAACGGATACCTTTTTTACCCCCGTGTATTCTTCAAAGAAAAGACTTTGAAATTTTTCGGGTGAAAATTTCTTGATAACTATTTCATTTTGCGCATATTCGTTCCAAAAAGCGGAAAGAACACTTACATCGAGTGTTTTTGCGTTAACTGTTTTCATAATAAACCTCGCTTAAATTTATTATAAACATTATAATATAAGCTGTATTATTTGTCAATATTTATTCTCGAAAAGCTGGACGGAGTATCTGAAAAGTGAAAAATGTAAGTAAGTTTATATAAATCACTTGACAAATTTAATAAATTGTGTTACTATAAACACAAAGAAAAGGAGTGAAGTTGATGCAAAAAAGCTTATACAGCCTTATACTTTCGGATTCTGTAATATCAAAAATAGATATGCTCGCTTTAAAACGGGGAACGAACAGGTCGAATATGATAAATATGATCCTTGCTGATTACGTTTCTTTGACAACTCCCGAAATGCACATAGAAAACGTTTTCAGACAAATGGAAAAAATGCTCTCGGTGTATGATAATATCGTTCCTATAATGATACCGAACAGAGCAACGATGTCCGTCAAAAGCACACTTGAATATAAGTACAGACCGACCGTAAAATACGATATACATCTGTATAGAAATGTACAAAACGGTGCATTCGGTGAGCTGTCCGTGTCATTCCGTACGCAGTCTGATACACTTATCTCACTTACAGAGAATTTTTTTGAATTTTGGTGTAAGCTCGAAAGTGCGTATGTACAAAGGACTTTTAAAAACGATATAAGATATTATTACACAGATGGTAAATTCGTGCGCACGCTGATGTGCGCAGAGGATGCAAGCACCACTCCCGAAGCGCTTGCCGACGGCATATCGTCTTATGTAAGGATGTTTGATGATATTATGAAAGGAACTGTATCGGGCAGATATTCACTTTCGGATTCGGAAGAAAAATACATTTCTTATTTGAAAAATTCAAAGTTGATGGTTTAAGGAGGAAAAAATATGCAGATCGAAAGATTTACGAAAAGATCACTTAAAGCGTTACAGGATGCGCAGAGTATTGCAAGTGAAAACGGCAATTCGCAAGTAACGTCTGAACATTTGTTTTACGCACTTGTAACTCCTTCTGACGGACTTATACGACAACTTTTTGACAAATCGGGCTTTGATACCGAGGCGGTAATACTTTCGCTTAAAAGTGTTATTGAAAATATGCCGAGCGTCGTCGGTGGCAGAGAAGCCGACAAAATTTATATATCTGCCGACTGTGACCGTGTGCTTGCGAAAAGTGAGCAGATAGCAAATGTTCAAAAGGATGACTATGTTTCCGTTGAGCATATAATGCTTGCGCTTTTTGAATGTCCGACAGATAAAATAAAACGCATATTTGACGAAAATAAAATCGACAGAAAAGCGTTTGAAAAGTCGCTTGCAGGTGTGAAAAACAGCCGTGTCACAACGGATTCTCCCGAGGAAACTTATGATGCTTTGAATAAATACGGCACAGACCTTGTTGCAAGAGCAAGAGAGCAAAAGCTTGACCCCGTAATAGGACGTGACAGCGAAATACGCGACGTTGTGCGCATACTGTCAAGAAAAACGAAAAACAATCCGGTTCTGATTGGTGAACCCGGTGTCGGAAAAACAGCGATAGCTGAAGGACTTGCACAGCGCATAATGAGAGGTGATGTTCCCGAAGGACTTAAAAACAAAATGGTATTTTCGCTTGACATGGGCTCGCTTATTGCAGGCGCGAAATTCAGAGGTGAATTTGAGGAACGCCTTAAAGCTGTACTGAATGAAATTAAAAGCTCCGAGGGCAAAATCATTCTTTTTATCGATGAGCTTCATTTGATCGTCGGCGCAGGTAAGACCGACGGTGCTATGGATGCCGGTAACATTTTAAAGCCTATGCTTGCAAGAGGCGAGCTTCACTGTATAGGCGCAACAACGCTTGATGAATACCGCAAATACATCGAAAAGGATGCCGCCCTTGAACGCCGTTTTCAGCCCGTTCTGGTCGATGAACCTACAGTTGAAGATACGGTATCGATACTCCGAGGACTCAAAGAAAAATACGAAATTTTCCACGGTGTACGCATACAGGACAGAGCGATAGTTGCCGCCGCAACACTTTCACACAGATATATAACAGACAGATTTCTCCCCGATAAAGCAATAGACTTGATCGACGAAGCGTGCGCTTGCATAAGAACGGAAATTGATTCTATGCCCGAGGAGCTTGATCTGTTGCGCCGCAAGATAATACAGCTTGAAATTGAGGAAACGGCACTCAAAAAGGAATCCGACAGTCTTTCAAAAGAGCGCCTTGAAAAGCTCACCGAGGAGCTTTCTTCTGACAGAGAAAGATATAATGAGCTTAAAAGCCGTTGGGAAAATGAAAAAACGGCTGTTGAGGACGTGAAAAAGCTGAAAGAAGAAATTGACCGCGTCAACGCACAGCTTGAAAAAGCGCAGATGAATTATGAGTACGAAACGGCATCACGTCTCCGCTATTCCACCCTGCCGGAGCTTGAAAACAAACTGAAATCCGCCCTTGAAAAGGCAGAAAAATCAAAGGGTGAACAGAAGCTCGTCACAGACACCGTAACAGAGGATGAAATAACCGAGATCGTTTCACGCAGAACGGGAATACCCGTTTCCAAGCTTTCGGGCGGCGAGCGTGAAAAAATACTCAATCTTGCAAAAACACTTCACTTGCGTGTAGTCGGACAGGACGAAGCGGTGGAAAAGGTGTCGGAGGCTATCATCCGTTCACGTGCTGGCATATCCGATCCGAACCGTCCGATAGGATCGTTTATGTTCTTAGGCCCGACAGGTGTCGGTAAAACGGAGCTTGCAAAGGCACTTGCCGAATCAATGTTCGACGATGAGAGCAATATGGTGCGCATCGATATGAGTGAATATATGGAGAAATTTTCCGTTTCACGCCTTATAGGAGCGCCTCCCGGATACGTTGGATATGACGAGGGCGGCCAGCTTACGGAAGCGGTAAGAAGAAAGCCGTATTCGGTCATCCTCTTTGATGAGATAGAAAAGGCACATCCCGACGTTTTCAATATACTTTTGCAGGTGCTTGATGACGGACGTATAACGGACAGCCAGGGAAGAACTGTGGATTTCAAAAACAGTATCATAATACTGACGTCAAACATCGGCTCGCAGTATCTGCTTGAATCATCAAGCGGTGGTGAAATAAGCGATGAAACAAGAAACGGTGTTATGGCACAGCTTCGTGCATCGTTCCGCCCCGAATTTTTAAACCGACTTGACGAGATAATTTTCTATAAGCCCTTAACACGTGACAATATAGGAAAAATTGCCGATATACTGATAAAGAGAATCGAACTCCGTCTTAAAGAAAAAGGACTTTGTCTGGAAATAACCGAAAAAGCAAAGGATAAAATAATAAATTCGGGATATGATCCCGTGTATGGGGCAAGACCGATGAAAAGGTATCTGCAGTCAAGTGTTGAAACGCTTCTTGCCAAAGCGATACTTTCCCGTGAGCTTAATATAGGTCATACACTTACGGTTGACATCGATGATAACGGTGAGCTGATCGTGAAATGATGACAAGATCCCCCGATTTATATCGGGGGATTTTATATTGCCAATTAATCGTTTAAACGATAAATGTCCAAATCGCAAACTGTTATGAACTAATTTGTCATGTTTGTTAATAATAGATTTAAGAAATATTGATGATATAAAATATACAATTTGGTATTATATACCTATACATATTTTATGTATTTTTAACAAAAGAAAGGGAAAGACAATGAAACGTTTATTTGCATGCTTACTTTGCATCTGTACGGTATTCACACTTGTTACGGCGGTTGTTCCGTATGATGCGCAGGCGGTGTCATATTCAGGTTCATCGACGTATATGTCAGGACCTTATTATGCCGCTTTGACAAATGTAAAACTTACAGGCAACCAAAGACGGGATATCGTCAATGTTGCAAAATCACAGATAGGTTATCAGGAGGGTAATAACTCTTCGCAGATCGCAGGTACCGTTCAAGGCTCGAACAACTATACGGAGTACGGACGATGGTACACATATCATAAGGACGATTCGTATAATTTTATTGATGCACAGTGGTGCGCAATGTTCGTTTCCTGGTGTGCATACAATGCAGGTATTCCGCAGAGTATTGTTCCGTGCTGTCAGTACACTGAGGATCAGGTAAGACCGTTTAAAAACCAGGGCAGAGCATACAGATGGTCACAGGTACAGTCCGGTGCATATTCACCCAAAGCGGGCGATATAGTATTCTTCCTGTCTTCAAGCGGTGCGTCAAGCGGAAGAACGGTAAACCACGTCGGAATCGTATCAGGCTGGGACGGCAGAACGCTTTATACGGTTGAAGGTAACACAAGCTCCGCATATTTCACAACGAACGGCGGATGTGCTGCGGATAAAACATACGATATTACAAGTACATATATCGCATATATTTGCGAGCCTGCGTATACAAACTCCGATCCCATTCCCGAGGAAATGCGTACAGCTGTCTTTGATGCGGAATATTATGCAGACTATTACGCAGACCTGCGTGACGCTTTAGGTACTGATTCGGATAAGCTTTACAACCATTTTATTGAAAACGGTATGAAAGAGGGAAGACGTGCAAGCGCAATATTTGATGTAAGACATTATGTAAGCGCAAACGCTGACCTCAAAGCGGCATTCGGCGATAACTATGAAGCGGCATTCAATCACTTCATAGATAACGGATACAAAGAACCGCGTTATACAGCAGAATCTGTCGATATCGGAACACGCTTCTTTGCAAAGATAAATTATCCATCTGCAGGACTTTGTGTAGCGCCCTCGGGTGACAATGTTGTAACCGCATCGCCTGTGTCCGGTACGGAACAGCTGTGGTTCTTTGACAGAAACAGCGACGGAAGCTATATTATAACGAGCTATTCTACAGGCAAGGTGTTGACCGTTGAAAACGGCTCATATTCAAAGGAAGCGAACATCGGTCTTACCGCGAAGAACGGCTCCGATGCACAAAGATGGTTCTTGTTTGAAAATGTAAACGGTACGTATTCACTCAGAGCAAAGTGCGCACCGATATGTGTAATGGATATATACGGCGCATCAACAACAGCAGGCGCAAACGTTCAGAGCTATACATACAATTCAAGTGCGGCACAGCAGTTTACGGTAACAAAGGATACTACAGTATCTGCTGACCTTGATTTTAAGCCCACATCATCTGCTATCACATCAACAACAACAGCTGACGGTGTAAATCTTTTGAAAGGCTTCAGCATCGGTATAAGCGGAAATGATGCTGTGAATATGTTTTCCGATACCTGCAAGGTCTATGATGAAAGCGGCTCACGTGTAACATCAGGCAAGCTTTGCACGGGATATACAGTCAAAAAGTTTATAGGTTCTATTGAAGTACAG
>JAZRTS010000058.1:0-2466 GCA_045652135.1 Eubacteriales bacterium
TTCGGAATACAGTATTCCTTAACGATAAACGATTTTACAAGATCTGAATTTTCACCGCAGATGGCATTCATCGGATTTTATAATTTCCTGTTTGCATTCCCCGTAATAAAACCCGAATTTCCGTTTATCTTCTCCAACTTCTCCGACCTCGGTGTCAACGGATATTACTTCATCGCAAACAGATATGCCATAGGCGAATTTATAAGAGTGCCTGCAATGCTTTCGTACGTGCTTTTGCCCCGCGCGGTGAAATGCACAGATAAAAAGAACAGACTTCCGTTTGTGCTTTTGTGGCTTCTTTGCTGTGTTGTTCTTCCGTTTGCCGTCATTTACTCCATCTGGGAAAGCGGTTACGGCGTAAGATACTGCGTTGACTTCACGTGGCAGAGCGTTGTCGGCGCGTTCATCATACTGTTTATACTTTACAGAAAATATGAAAATAACGGTGCGGTTAAAAAAATAATCGAATATGCGCTCGTCATTTCAATGTTCACGGCGCTTGCGCTCAACATTTCAATGATATGGGATTATGCGTGCAATTCACTTAAAATATCACAGCTTTCCGCAGAGCTGAAAAATACGTTTGAATTCTGGAAATAAGGAGAAAAAAATGAGTACGGTACTATATCTTGTCGTTCCCTGCTACAACGAGGAGGAAACCCTCCCCACCACCGAAAAGGCGCTGACAAAGCTTATGTCGGATATGATAAAAAGGGAAAAAATATCCGACAAAAGCCGCATCGTGTTCGTTAACGACGGTTCAAAGGACAAAACGTGGGAGCTTATTGAAAAATATACTGAAGAAAATACGCTTATAAAGGGCATAAAACTTTCCCGAAACAAGGGGCATCAGAATGCGCTTTTGGCAGGTCTTATGACTGTCAAAGACGAATGTGACTGCGCCGTGTCGCTCGATGCGGACTTGCAGGACGATATCGGGGCTGTCGAAAAGATGCTTGACGAGTTTGAGGACGGCTGTGAGATCGTTTACGGCGTGCGCAGTAAGCGTGAAAAGGACACGCTTTTCAAGCGTGCCACAGCGCAGGGATTTTATAAATTTATGCGTCTTATGGGCGCTGACGTCATTTATGACCACGCAGACTACCGACTTATGAGCCGCCGTGCGCTGAATGAGCTTGAAAACTTCAAGGAAGTCAACCTTTTCCTGCGCGGTATCGTGCCGATGATAGGCTTCAAAACGGGTACGGTTATGTATGAAAGAGGGGTAAGAGAGCACGGAGAAAGCAAATATCCCCTCAAAAAGATGCTTTCTTTTGCCGTTGACGGCATAACGTCGCTGTCAATCAAGCCGATAAGATTTATAACAACCCTCGGCATTTTGCTTCTTTTTGCAAGTGTTATAATGTTCATTTATTCGCTTGTGCGCCATTTTATGGGCGAAACGGTGCTTGGCTGGACGTCGCTCATCGTTTCTATCTGGGCTATCGGCGGTCTTCAGCTTTTTGCCATCGGCGTTGTGGGTGAGTATATAGGTAAAATTTACCTCGAAACAAAGGAACGTCCGAGATTTATAATCGACAAATATATAGGAAAATAAGAAATGAACGGAAAAAACAATATAAATATCGCACTTATCGAGCCTGAAATCCCCCAGAATACGGGCAACATCGCAAGAACGTGTGCGGCGGTCGGCGCAAGTCTTCACCTTGTAAAACCGATGGGCTTTGAGATAGACGACAGAAAATTAAAAAGAGCAGGGCTTGACTACTGGCACCTGCTCGATATAACGTATTATGATTCTCTTGACGATTTTCTGGCTCAGAACAAAGACGAGAAAATGTACTTTTTCTCGACGAAAGCGCCCAAAAAACACACGGACGTTGAATATCCCGAACGTGTTTTCCTTGTTTTCGGAAAGGAAACGAAGGGATTGCCCGAGGAGCTTTTGCAAGCTAACCCCGACACGTGCGTGCGCATACCGATGCGCGACGGACTTCGCAGCCTGAATTTGTCAAATTCAGCGGCGATAGCCGTTTACGAGGTGCTTCGCCAAGACGATTTCAAAGGACTTTGCGAGGTGGGAACACCTACAAAATTCAGTTGGGAGTAAAAACCGTAAAACCGTATTTTATATACTTTTCAAGGGCTTCGAAGTCAGCGCCGATATCATTCGGTGTGTGACTGTCGGAGCCGACTGTTATCACACGTCCGCCGAGGGTGTAATAAAGAGATAATACGGTGTCATCGGGAAGCGGTGAGTCCATTCCCTGACGGAAGCCCGATGAATTCACCTCAAGATAAACACCTTTTTTGATGATGCTTTCGAGTATTTTGCAAAGCTTGTCCTCATATTCTTTAAGGTCGAGCGTAAAGCCGTTTTTCTTGTAGTACCTAAGCGGATACGTAAGGTGCGAAAGGCTGTTTATACCGTCGAATTTCGTAAGCTCGTAAAGCTCGTCAAGGTATACGTTCCAAAGGGCGATATAGTCGTCGGGGGTATAATTT
>JAZRTS010000059.1:0-6194 GCA_045652135.1 Eubacteriales bacterium
AATAACACCTGTAAATATGTTTCCTCGAACGAGCCATGTCGAGAGTGTCGTTTGTCTCACGAGGAGGTGACACAATGAAAAAAATTATATCTTCAAGATCTTCTCTGGTAGCTTGTTCTTTTTCAATTATTCTATTTTGGGGATTTTCATTGATTGCGCTTGGGCTTATCATATCTGGAGAGCCAGAAGAGATCGCAGTAGGGCTGTTCCTTTTTGTTTGTGCTTTCGGTTTGGGGTGCTTTCTTTTATGGTTCTTAAACCGAGCGGCTTGTGTTGTTTGGATTGAGGACGGCATGATAAGGCGCAAAGGCTTGATCCGTGGCTTTTATAAGGAATATTCTGTTCGTTCCATTCAAGCCGTACAAATAAAATACGTTCGTCGCGATGTGGGGTTTGGTACCTTTATCTATCTGATAGATGATCGCACACGACCCTACAAAAAGTTTTTTCGCATCAGAAAGGATAGTTACATCTGCTTCAGAAAAAACAAAAGAAATCTTGCATTTCTGCGTACTTTTTGGTCGGGAGAGGTTGAAAAGTGAGACTTTTTGGAGTTTTCCCCCCCGTTTTTGGCACAAAAAAATACCTTTTGGAGTCTTGACCCACATTGAATCTGTAGTTTGTCTCAAACGGCAGATTCAACAATGAATTGCAACCTTGATGTCGCATGAATTGGTTTTGTCATGAATTGAGCCTGCGAGTGTATAATATTACTAATGAAGAATTGAGAAAAATATGATAACAGAAGAATTAAAACAAAAAGCAGAAGCCGAAGAAGAAAAAATAAGGCAGTTCAATTCCGTTCTTAATGGTCTTGAAAAGGTTGATATTACATTAAGAAATGAGAAAAATGTAAGAAAAGATGCCGCACTTTCACCATTTATCAAAACCTCACCGATATGCGAAGTGAAAAATTTTGTTGTGCTTGATACGGAAACAACGGGACTTGATCCTGCTTGTAACGATATTGTGGAGATAAGCGCAATAAGATTTGAAAACTTCAAACCCGTGTCGCTTTTTACAACACTTTTAAAACCGAGTATTCCGATTTCAAAAAGAGCTTCGGAAATAAGCGGTATTACAAATGAAATGGTGGCTGACTCGCCGTCTTTTTCGGAGATAAAAGATTCGCTGAAAGAATTTATCGGAAGTCTTCCGATAGTGGCACATAACGCTTCATTTGATGTCAAATTTCTGTACGCAAGCGGATTTGATTTTGATAAAAATACAGTGTTTTATGATACACTTGCGCTCAGCCGTGAACATATAACATATTGCGAAAAAACAAAAGGCAAGCCGGCAAGCTATAAACTTGGAAATATATGCAGTACTTGTGGTATATATTTTGACGGAGCGCACAGAGCATCAGCAGATGCATTAGCTACAGGTACGCTGTTTACTTATATTGTGAAACTTGTAAAGAAGCAAGTTTAAAGGGAAATCGAGACAATTATGAAAAACAAAAGAATTATTTATTTTGATTATTTGCGTGTTTTTGCTATAATAGCTGTTATTTTTATACATGTATCGGCTCAAAATTGGCAAAATTCCGATGTTAAAGGATTTAGTTGGAATGTTTTCAATATTTTTGACAGTGCGGTAAGATGGGCTGTCCCGGTATTTGTTATGATAAGCGGATCGCTGTTTCTGTCCAAAGAGGCAGATATTAAAAAAATATATTCAAAAAATATTCTGAGAATGATAATAGTATATTTTGTATGGTCTGTTTTCTATGCTTTTGCGATGCCGTTTTTAACCGGAAATACACAGGATTTTTCCTATACAACAGTAATCGAGGACATAATAAAAGGAAGCTACCA
Organism: Eubacteriales bacterium; assembly: GCA_045652135.1. GTDB lineage: Bacteria > Bacillota > Clostridia > Oscillospirales > CAG-272 > RGIG7213. The sequence continues at coordinate 1,821 of JAZRTS010000059.1, forward strand.
TATGTGGTTTATACCGATGATAATAGGTTTATATATTTGTATTCCCATTATCAAACAAATTGTTGAATCTAAAATTGTTGCAAAATATTTCTTGGTAATTTCTTTTATTTTTGCATTTATTTGGCCGCAATTTTTTGATTTTTCAAATGATTTCATAGGTGGAAGATTTACAGCCGGTATATATGCTTTGGATAATGTTATAAGCAATATGCATATGGAACTTGTTTTAGGTTTTTCGTTTTATTTTATACTTGGGTATTTTCTTGCTAATCTCGAATTGAATCAAAAGCATCGAACGGTTGTATATGTATTGGGAATTGTCGGTTTTATATCAACTGTATTGTTGACATTGTTTTCATCGTGGAAATTAAACGAACCGAATATAAAATATTATTCTGAATTCAGTATTAATGTTTTGTTTGAGGCTCTTGCTGTATTTGTTTGTTTTAAATACGGAAAATTTGAAAACGATAAATTGAACAGTCTGATTTTGAAATTGTCAAAGTACAGCTTCGGCGTATATATTGTACATGTGTTCATAATTGAACTTTTGAAATATTTTGGCCTCAATACGTTAAGTTTTAATCCGGTAATTTCAGTTATAATTATCTCCCTGATAACAACATTTTTATCAAATATTATTTCATTTATTTTAAATAAAATACCCAAAATTAGTAAGTGGATAGTGTGAGTGTCAAAAAACGATGAAAAATGGTATTATAATCACAAATGCGTATACTCCGATAAAGAGTGCGGAGTATCAGGCGATAAGGCTTTCCGAGGAATTTGAAAAGCTTGGTATAAAGACAAAGACCGTTAAAAACAAAGAATATCCTTGTATGATAAGGGATAATAAAATTTTAAACGGCTACTCAGATTATGATTTCTCGGTTTATCTTGATAAGGATAAATATATTGCCAAAATGCTTGAAAAAAGCGGTGTACGGCTCTTTAATTCCGCTGATTCAATTGCGCTGTGCGATGATAAAATGCAAACGCATATTGCTCTTTCCGATAAAGGAATCCCCATGCCCGATACGCTACCGGGTGCACTTTGCTATACAAGTGATGCTGTGATACCCGATGAAATGGTTGAAAATGTATCATCAAAACTTGGATTGCCCATGATAGTTAAGGAAAGCTACGGCTCGCTCGGCAAGGGTGTATATCTTGTAAACAATACGGAAGAACTGAAAAAAGTGATGGAAAAGCTGAAATGCACGCCGCATATGTTCCAAAAATATATTCAAGAAAGCCGTGGATGTGACATACGTATTATCGTGATAGGCGGTAAATATCTTTGCGCGATGATGCGGAAAAGCGAAACTGATTTTCGCTCCAATATTGAGCTTGGCGGTATCGGTATAAAATTCACACCTCCGGATGAATACATAGAAATTGCAGAAAAAGCCGCGCAAATACTTGGCCTTGACTACTGCGGTATCGACATTCTGTTGGGTAAAAATACCGGCCTTGTGTGTGAGGTCAATTCCAATGCCTTTTTCGGCGGAATGGAGAAGACAACGGGGGTAAACGTTGCAAAGGCTTATGCTGAATACATAGTATCAAAAATATAAAATAACGGATGCGTTTTGTGCGCATCCGTTATTTTTACTCTGCATTTTCTAAAATTTCTATAAGCTCGTCCCAATCCTTTATGTAAAGATGATCGAAGTCGAGCTTTGCATCGTCAGGCCCTGCCCAAAGATTTGCCGCTGAACGGTTATCGTATCTTACAGGGAACATTCCTGCGTTGTGTGAGCCTGTAACATCACATATCGTATGGTCGCCGCAAAACCATATTTCTTCGGGAGAAAGTCCGGATTTTGCAATAGCAAGCTCAAATATACGCTTGTGCGGTTTTCTGTAAACGTACTCACTCGAAGCGATGATAAACTCAAATTTGTTTTCGGGCAGAAGTGCATTTATTCTTTCTTCAAGAAGCTTTCCCGTAAATCCTATGTTACTTATAACACCGCTTCTGATACCTTTGCTGTTTATGTATGATATCAGCTTGTCAGTCTTTGGCATAATGTCGCCGTGCGAGGTTGAAAACCAGAATAGTCTTTCAATTTCTTCCTGGGGTATGTCGAATTTGACACCAAGTGTCTCGTACATGAGCTGCATAAACTGTCTTTGATTTATTTCTATGCACTCATCCCGTGACGGTGCAAGGTCTTTTTCGTATACCTGAAGCGCAAAATTATCGGCATCTTCGGCAGTTGCGCCCTTTGGGTTTGAAATTACGTGCTCAAATACAGCTTTCTGACCGTTTAAAGTGTTCCAGCCTGCCTCGTGTATAAGAGTATTACCGTAGTCAAACAGTATCATTTTCGGTTTTTTAAACTTTTGCATTTATTTTCACTCTGTCGCGAGGTGTTACAACTGCTGAATAGTTCGATTTATATGTTACAAAGCCGGGTTTTGAGCCGGACGGCTTTTTGATATTCTTGACTTGAGTGTAATCGACCTCGACATTTTCTCCTTCACGTTTTGTTGAATAATATGCCGCCGCCTCGGCCGCCTCCGTGAAATCAACGGCATCCGGTTCCTCACCGTGTGAAAACAGTATAACGTGGCTTCCGGGTGCGTCCTTTATGTGGAAAAACCAATCATATCCGTTAGCAGTTTTTGTTGTAAGCTGGTCATTTTGCGTGTTGTTTTTACCGATAAGCACCTCGTATCCGTTTGTTGTGACAAAACGAAGAGGAGAAGACTTTATATTTTTCTGCTGCGCTATATTCTTCATTCTTGAAGCGTAGCCCGATAAATAAAGCTCGTGTCTTATTTGTGCAATATCCGCCTCTCCTTCGGCTTTTGTAAGTGAATCAAAGACAGAATATATATAGTCAAGTTCGCGCTCGGCAATTGCTATCTGACGTGCAAGCTCAACTGTTGCTGTTTTCAATTTTCCGTATTTTTTGTAATATTTTTGTGCATTGGATGAAGGGGAAAGCTTATTATCAAGCGGAATTTTTATTTCGGGGCAATTCTCATCATAGTAATTGACGAGTACGGCTTCTTTCATTCCGCGCTCAAGCGCATAAATATTGCCTGTTATAAGATCCCCGTAAAGCTTATATTTTTCCATTTCACGGCAGTCAATAAGCTCTTGCTTAAGTGTCGCGATTTTTCTTTTTAAACGTGATTCAGCGGCAGATAAAAGCTTGAAAACATCAGATGCAAGCTGTTTTATGCGCTCGTTTTTCTCCTTGCCTTCGTAAAAAGCATCGATAAGTTCACCAAACGACGGATAACGCACACAGGAGTATTCGGCACCGAAGTGAGAAATGTTGAGTACGGTAAAATCGCATGGCTTTTCTTTTTTATCGGTCAGCATAATAGGTTCAAGAGTTCCGCTTTTTGCCTTTTCGATATATGATGAAAAGAAAAACCACATTTTTTCGGGATTGTTTCCCGAAAGGCTGAAAAGCTCACGGCTGACAATAGGTGATATACCTTGATATGATGTCATAAAGAAATTATCAGAAACGTCGCCCTTCGATGATACCTCGCAGAAAAATCCTTCCTTTGTTTCAACAAGGGGATTTTTTTTGTTTTGTGCAGGAGGCAGAGAGTAAATCATTCCGGGCAAAAGCTGTCTTTTTGAGCTTGTGGTAAAATCTACCGCTTTTATTATGTTTATTATCTTATCGTTATTATCGGTGAGTATAATGTTACTGCATTTACCCATTATCTCGGCATACAGGTGTTTTTCAGCAGGGAAGCCGAGTTCATCTGTTGTCATAAACGATATTTTTACTGTTCTGTCAAATTCTATCTGCTCAATGCCGATTATTTTCGCACCTGTGAGATGCTTGCGCATATGCATACAAAAGTTACCGGGTTCTTTTGGGTTTTCTTTTGCTATTTTGGTAAAGTTTATGCGAGGAGTGTGTGCTGATGCACACAAAGACAAACGCATATTTCCCGATTGCGAATGCAGCAAAATCACAAGCTCATCTTTTGTGGGAACGTATATTTTTTCGACCTTTGCGCCTATTGCCGTTTTTGATATTTCGTTAACAACGGCGCACGTCATTCCTCCGTCAAACGGCATAATTTATCTCCCCTTCGTTTGGATACACTGAAATCTCAATATCAAATTTTTTAAGTATTTCAGACAAACATTCAACTGCAATTATTTCCGAATAATAGTGTCCCGCACCTATGGAGCCGATGCCTGCATCGTAGGCATCTATCATTGCGTGATGCTTTATTTCTCCCGATATGAATGTGTCAGCACCAACGCTTTTTGCCCCTTCTGCACCTTCGCTGAAAGATCCGCATACAATAACGGCTTTTTCTACCTTATTATTGGGATTTGAATATACAGGACAAGGGCAGTTCGTTATTTTTTTTACCGCTTCAACA
>JAZRTS010000060.1:0-1151 GCA_045652135.1 Eubacteriales bacterium
TGCTCACCCGACCTCGATGAGCTTATAGGCAAATATTCTAAAGGCTGGTCATCGGAAAGAATGTCGAAGGTTTCTTTGGCAATACTCCGCCTTTCTGTATTTGAACTGAAATATCTTGAAGATGTTCCTATGAGTGTTTCGATAAACGAAGCTGTTGAGCTTGCTAAGAAATATGACGGTGACGATGCGCCTGCGTTTATAAACGGTGTGCTCAACTCACTTGCCAAGGCAGAGAATTTCACGTGAAAACCCTTGGTATAGATACAAGTAATTATACGACCTCTGCATCGGTTTGTGAAAACGGAATAATAAAGGAAAACATTCGAATCGGGTTGGAGGTTTCAAAAGGCGGCGTCGGGTTAAGACAGTCCGATGCCGTTTTTGCTCATATAAAAAATATTCCACAGCTTATGAAGCGTATTGAATCTGATATTTCAGATATTGATGCCGTTGGTGTCAGCAGTAAGCCGAGGGATGCGGAAGGCTCGTATATGCCGTGCTTTTTATCGGGTGTCAGCGTTGCAACGTCTGTTGCACGTGCGCTCAATGTTCCACTCTATGAGTTTTCGCATCAATCCGGACATATAAAAGCAGCGATGTATTCTGCGGGTGTTGACTTTAATGATACGTTTTATGCTTATCATCTGTCGGGCGGTACGTTTGAGTTGCTTGAGGTCACGCCGTGTGTCGGCGGATATGCTGTAGAAATTATCGGCGGAAGCCGTGATGTTACGGCAGGTCAGCTTATTGACAGAATAGGTGTTAAATTAGGGCTTAAATTTCCGTGCGGAGCAGAGCTTGAAAAGCTTGCAAACACGTTTGAAGGCAAACTGCCGAAGCCCAAAATATCTGTTAAAGATACATTTTGCAATATGTCCGGCGGTGAAAACCTTTGTGAGAAGCTTATAAATGAAAATGCATCGGCTTCAATGGTTGCGGCGTATCTTACGGAATTTATCCGTTTGACACTTGAAAAAATGACTGATAATTTGCTTTTAAATGCAAAATCGAATAATATTATATTTTCGGGCGGTGTATCTTCCAATAAAACTCTGTCCGAATTTATGAAGAAAAAATACGGTGCGCATTGTGCCGAGCCGCAGTTTTCACAAGATAATGCGGCAGGAATTGCGCTTTTGTGTATGGAAAAA
>JAZRTS010000061.1:0-1028 GCA_045652135.1 Eubacteriales bacterium
TTATGGCTTCGCCATAGTGATGTATTGCTCCCGTTGCTACGCAACGATTTCGTTGCAAAGTGATGTGATGTGTTCCGCATCCTCACGCACAAAGCGCACATCACTTTCGAAGGAAACATCACGCCCGAAGGGCACATCTCGTTCCGCTTGCGGAACACATCGTTCCAAACAAAAGAACACTGCTCTCGCAGTGCTCTTTTGTTTGGCGCGTGTTGACAAAAAAGATGCCTTATTCAATTCGCTCAATATATAAAATTATATTCTTACCTGTAATATCAGTAACATACTTTATTTTTAAGTATTGCCCGTTTTCAGTAACAACGCCACCATAACAAGCAGGACGATTATAGCCGTTGTACAATTCAAAATTTGAATATTCAAAATACACGCCATTGATTTCAAAGTGTTCGGTGTCGTGTCCTTCAAACGGCATAGCATGATACTTTTCCACATAGCCCTCTACCACCAATGCTTGATCATTATTTATCGCGTTTTTCTTTTCCGAATAATCACCAATATGAGCAACTAATATGGACACAAAAAGGAGGAAACAAAAGACGCCCACAATCCAACCTAACCATTTAAAGAAAATATATCCTACGTATCCGTGAGCTCCCTTTATGTTCACTCCCGGGTTTTGAGCAGGATACCATTTAAAGCAGAAGAAAAATCCCAGACCGACAAGCAAAGGAATAAATAATATCAGGCAACTCGACCAGTTAAAATGTAATTCATAGAGAATATTATTCATATTTCCACCGCCTTTCTGATTTCATTATATCACATTTTTCGGTGCTTTTCAAGACCTGAGGGGGAAGTTTTGAATGAAGCATCGGCTTGCGCCGATATGAAGCGGCGCGTTGCGCCGTGAAGCACTCGCTACGCTCACGTGAAGCGAAGCGCACACTAACTTCTCCATGAGCCGAAGGCTCGCTTCATAGAGCGAAGCCCTGCTTCATTTTTCATGCACCGCAGGTGCGCTTCATTGCAACCAAAACGAAAAAGACACCCGAATGGGTGTCTTTCGT
>JAZRTS010000062.1:0-8135 GCA_045652135.1 Eubacteriales bacterium
TGCTGCATATGCGGATGTGATGCTTGACATTATCCAAAGATGCAGACGTAATCGCGGTGCTCTGACCACTCATTTTAATCCGAAAAAGAGTGCGGTAACTGCCCGATTCAAGAATATTCTCTACGGCTCTGGAAAACGGCGTGGACGGATTCTGATCGGTGTCTGCCTTGTGCTCTGCGTATTGGCAGGTGCGATAGTGGCTTGTCAGACAGGGGATGATTTGCCCGATGAAGCGGATGCGGATTCAAAAGTGGGAATCGTTACCGAAAATCTTGCTGATTTTCTGACAGAGGAACAAATCGCGCTTTATGAAAAGGCAGGCGTGATCTATCCAATGTTTAACGGAAATTCGTATAGTATCAATATTCTGCACCTTATACTTGAAGGCGCATCCTTTGAGGAGCAGGAAAATTACATAGTGGCTCACAACACCGGAAGTGAGGGGATATATAAGATCGACCAAGTTTCGTATCTGCCAAGCTACGGCGAATATGATAACTTTGACGAATTCCAATCGTTGTGTCTGTCAGTGTTCTCCGAGGAATATTTCGAAGATCTGAATGCAGCAGACCCATATTCTTCATTCATCGACCACAACGGTAAGCTTTATAATATTGATGCCGCAAAGGGCGGCCAGTTCGGATATGCACCTGACGAATTCCCCGATGAATATGAGGTTGTGGAAATGTCTGATGAGGTGATTGTTTTCAATGTTACCGGTCATTACAAAAGCTCAAATGTTGATCCCGATTTTACCGTTACGGAGGAAACCTTCACCGTAAAAATGGTGCTGACCGAAAACGGCTGGCGTTTCGCCAAGTTTGCCCACGCAGGACTGGATGAGCCGCCTTTGCCCAAAAATCCCGATGATTCTATACCTAATGAAGCGCTTGAATACACAAAGAAGCTCGCAAAATATTTCCGTGATCCTGTTGAATCTGTTGCCGAGCTTCGGGAGCACCAAAATCTTTGGCAATTCCTTGTAAATTCGATTTATGAACTGCATGAGAATGAAATCGTGACGCTTCCTGAAGTGACAGAAAAGGATTACTATCCGCAGTATCACATTCCGTACATCTATATGCATAAGGCTGCGGAGCTTCTTCTTGGAAATGAGAACGGACTTCCCGAAAAGCTCATGAGCACAGATTATCATTGGAATAAGGATATTGACGCATTCTTGTATTCGCCGTTTTCTCCGCCGATGTATGTGACGGATTGTATTAGTTCTGAAATTAGTGAGGATGGCATTTACCATATTACCGTAAAGATTTCGCGTGTTGAAGAAGATGAAGCACTTGCGGTCAATACATATTCCTTCAAGCTTGTGGAAGATGAAGAATTCGGCAAACTGTATCAGCTTTTGGCCATAAAAAAAGAAGATATGGAGCAAATTCCGGTTGAGAACGATCCTTTCGACCCCGACACATTTTTTGCGGCATCCAATCCCAACATGCGTGCTGATTTGCTGTTCTGGCATCGGATGGTCCCGGCAGCGGATAATACCTATCTATATTTCTGCGCCATCCGTAATTTCAACAGCACTATGTCCGCCTACTCCGACGATCCGCCGAAAGAATTCAAAATCTATTGGACGAGAAAAGGCGAGAATTTTATGGCGGCAGAAGCCAAATTGCCCGATGATCTGCAGTATGATTCTGTCTGTCCCGTAGTTGTTACCGATAACGGAGGCGGAAGCGGAGAAACAGAGTTTATTGTTCAACTGACGCACGGAGATAAATCCTTCTATGCTTCCTTTGACAATTTCACTTGGGGGGATGCACATGATGCCTTTACCTTTATTTACCGTGGCATTCTCGACGACGACCGTGTAAACGAACTCAAAGCACAGTACCCCGATGCCTTCAGTAAGGCGGAAAAATTCTACTGGAACTTTACCCTTGCCGACTTCAAGAACGAAAATCCCGGGGACAGCCTCGTCTACGAGGGATATACTGTGGAATACAAATGTACGTCCCCCTATGGCGGTACCTTCGATTTTCACATCCACCTGCCGCAGCTGAACAGCAATGCGCTCTATGCGGAAAAGTGGAACTATATCTACCAAGAGTATGAGGTTGAATTCGGTGATCTGCTTCGTAAGACTGTACACGGCACCAACACCGATCATTATCTGAATATCACCTACAACACCGTAACCACGGGAGACGTATTGACAATTTACATTATCAAGAGCCACGGTATTCTCGCCTCCGGTGCATATACGCGTGACTACGATATTTTCCACTATAATATGAAAACCGACCGTATCCTGTCCACCAATGAATTCCTTGCGTACTATGCCGAGGGGCAGTTTGCCGACTACACGGTTACCAAGATAGTGGAGTTTATGAATCAAATCCACATTAACGCAGATGAAATGGGCAATCCACTGCCGCTGACGGAAGAAGATATTATCGGAGTTATTCCGTCTGTATTCGGAGATGGCAAATTTGACGTGGTGTATCACGGATATTCGATGGAGGGATATGATGCAACCCGTTTGCTCTTTTCTGCATATCCCACCTACAATCACCAATACAGCTATCGTCTGACTTACCACGACTATCTTAACTGTGATGAGTGGAAAATGTACGGTCAACCCGCAGGCTACCGTCTGCTGCTTAGTCAGCGTAAGGCGGGAGAATTCAGTGCCGGTTATTATGTGGACTGCCTGTTTACCGAGGATATCGCGGAACCTCCGGAGAGTTATTCATTATCTGAACACGGCGGATATTACACACCTGTGGGCGAGGATCCCTACGGCAATATGTGCATCTTCATCGACCACGAAACCGCTGTAGGTCATCTGAACACGGTGATCCCATTCGATATGCCGAAAACGGCACAGGATTACTACCGCGGCGTGCACAATAAATATTTCAGCTATGATCGTATACTGAATGGGACAAATTATCAGGTGAATCAGAACATTGCTGTACAGGTAACCGAAGTCCTCGATGCATACCGGAATGGCAAGGATCCAAACGAACTGTTCCCGGCATCTAAGACGGAGTACACGTCGTATCCGCTGGAAATGATACGGGAGAACCCGACTGCAGAAGAAATCGGTGAAATCCTGAAAAACACCTCTGTCGGAGAAAGCGGGATCATCAATTTCGATATTGACCTCGGTGACGGCTGGGTGATGAGCCTGCCCATCGATATAGGCGGATTCGGTGAAAGCGTTCAGGCATACTTCACAGGGGTGTATTATGCACATGGAACGCCGAAGACGGAAAATGATATCGCTGAAACGGTACTTCAGGATGATTTGCCGGAACTGTATAAGTCTGTCCTTGAAGATAAAACTTTGGTATATAGCCTTTCTGCAGAACAGGGGCTGTATCTGAGTGAAACCTTTCAATCACCGAATTACACACATCAGATCACGCAGTATTCTACCATTGACCTGAACAACGACGGAACTTCTGAATTGGTTTGTCTTACGTCATCCGGAAATTACACGATACTGCACTTGGAGGATAATAAGATTTATGCACATAGTCTGCCATACAGATCTTTTTTGGAATTAAAGGAAGACGGAACCTTCGTATGGTCCGGCGGTGCATCCGATTGGGGAATCGGGAGGATTGATTTCGATAAGTACAGTCAAACCCGCGAAAACCTCGCCTTTTGCCGTTATGATTATGACACCAAGGCAGAAGTTTATTCGATCGAAAACAGAACTGCATCAAAAGAAGAATTCGATGCCTATTATGCTGCTCAAGGACAAAAGCCGGATGTGGTATGGCACGAATGGACAGCAGAATAAATAAATCTCACATTCCTGTAAGATTTCTCTATGAAGCCGGTACATATACCATAGAATGACAACATCCCATACAGCGTTAAAAGACACCCGGAGAAACACCCTATGTACGACTCAATAACCGAAACCTATACCCCATACGAACAAGCCTGCTCACAGTGTATTGATGATCTGTATCACACAGCCTACCTCGTCCTTGTTGACGCGGATGCTGCAGAAAAGATCGTCACGGAAATCTGCGTAGCCGGAGTACATAAATATGATCATCTGGAAGATGAGGCGGAGATCCGTTTCCGCCTTACTTCCGATTTGTACCGTCATGTAAAGCGCAGACTGTGGTTTTGTACGCCAAGCACAGATGCACTTCCGGAACAGCTGCAGGCTCTGACCAAACAGGAACGGCTTATTCTTGCCATGCGTTTTTCTTCGGGGTTGTCAGCGGCAGATTCTGGACGTATTCTTGGATTATCTCCGGATGTGTATCGAAAGCGTGTGAATGATATTATGCGAAAGCCTATGATGCTACATGACCGCATAAAAAGAAACATATCACCTTCTTGATTAAGTCCAAACCGAAAAGAGTATATAATATGTCAAACAGATCTTTCCGAGCAATTATATTTGTATTCTTCACTTTTACTGTCGTTATGAGCGTATTGTTTTTAGACTCCATGCCAAATCATCGAATGGGGCACGGAGATTATGACGCTTGGCTTACTTTTACAATTTTTCCGATCATCTTTTTACTTCACGGAGTGTTATCAGGAATCGTACTGGAAACGTCGCAGAGGCACCTCTATTTTTTCGCAACACTGCTCATGTTAATCATTACATTCTTTCTGAACGGATTGGCAATTGATGGTACTGCTATTGGAAGAAGCACTGTCTGTGGACTGATATTAGGTGTGTGCTACACAATTGTTTCGTTTTTCGGGAAATTTGTTTACCAGCTTGTTTTGAAGCTCGTCCATTCTGTTATGCTGAAGCAAGGTAAATCAGCTGACCATGGTACCGAGAAGTAATGATCAAAGTGCTTATATCAAAAAATACCGGACAGTACATCACTGTATTGTCCGGTATTATGTTTTTGCTGTATATCTTTAGAATATATGAACAGGAGGTAACTTTTTCAGAATCCATTGACAAATCTTGTCTACTATGGTAGACTATACACGGGAGTCTACTGAGGTAGACAAGATTGAGGGAGGTTAATCTATGAGCATTCCGAAAATACATGAAGGGGAATACCGTTTCTGCCTGATCCTGTGGGAGCATGAGCCAGTGACTGCCGTTGAACTTGCAAAACTCTGTGATAAAGAGCTGGGATGGAAACGCACCACAACATATACCATCATCAAGCGTCTGGGAGAGCGAGGTGTGCTGAAGAACGAAAACGGCACGGTCACTTCGCTGGTTTCCAAGGATGATGCACAGTCCTATGAGATCGACGAGCTGCTTGAGAAAAAGTTTGAAGGATCACTGCCTGCATTTCTTGCCGCATTTACAAAACGTCAGGATGTGTCCGAAACAGATCTCGATGAACTGCAGGCCATGATCGATCGGGCGAGAAAAGGAGGAGGCAAATGACCGAAATATTTTTGTATATCGTAAATATGAGCATCACAGCGAGTATCCTTGCTGTTATTGTATTGCTTCTTCGTTTGCTTCTGAAGAAAGCGCCGAAATGGATCAGCGTTCTTCTGTGGGGATTGGTGGCGATCCGACTGATCTGCCCGTTTGCGGTGGAAAGCCCATTCAGTCTGATGCCGAAAACAGATTGGGTTGAGGAGAATCCGCCTTACGAACAAGAAAGCATTGTTCCAGATGTGATTGATACGGATGCAATAGCTGAGTTGTACCCCGGAATCGAAATTTCTACTCCGATCATGCCTTCGCCGGAAATAACCGTGGTGAAAGGTATTAGCTTCACAGCATTGCTGCCTTACATCTGGCTTATCGGAATCGCTGTACTGCTCCTCCATACACTGATCTCCACTATCCGTCTGCGTCGAAGTGTTGGCGCAGCAATCCGTGTGCAGGATAATGTTTGGGAAAGCTCTGCAGTGGACTCACCGTTTGTTCTCGGGCTGTTCCTGCCGCGGATTTATGTACCGAGAGGTATGACAGAGGAAAATCTTGCTTATGTCATCGCCCATGAAGAAGCGCATATCCGCAGAAAAGATCACTGGTGGAAGCCGCTTGGTTTTCTTCTTCTGACGCTCCACTGGTTCAATCCCGTGATGTGGCTTTCGTACATCCTGCTTTGCCGGGATATTGAGATGGCGTGCGATGAACGTGTAGTAAAGGAATATGACGAAGGTCAGCGTGCGGATTATTCCGAAGCTCTGCTTGAATGCAGTGTGAAGCGATCGATGATTTCAGCCTGCCCGTTGGCGTTCGGTGAAGTTGGCGTAAAGCAGCGGATTAAGTCGGTGTTGCATTATAAGAAGCCTGCGTTCTGGATTGTAGCTGCAGCAGTGATTGCCAGCATCGTGGCGGCTGTGTGCTTCCTTACAAATCCCAATGCGGGGAGAGATTACATTTGCCGGATAGTCGATGATTCGTTTAATAAAGGTGCGGTAGAATCTACCCTGACAGAGCCATTTATTGATGACGAACTCCGAGATGAATTGCTTCTTGATATCGTTCGTGATAATTTCAAGAGCTTCAAAGAACCAATCTCTCTCGAAATCCAAAACACGACCTATATGCTGTACGACGGAAAGGACACAGCTGTATATGTTGTAAAAGCAAACGACAGTGAGGACTTTACAAGTATATGTATGGCATATATTCAGCCTCGTGGGAACAAAGAACCGCTTGGACAAGTGAAGATTGACGGCAACGAAAACGCTGAACAGCTGCAATATATCGAATCAAACATCTCCGAGGAAAAGCTCTCCTATGAAACACTGAAACAGCATCAGGAAGAAATTTGGGCATACCGTACTACTGCGATCAACGACACCGTGGATGAAACCTTCCGCAAATGGGGCGAGAGAATCGCTGCGGCAGGCGTAGATGAAGCACAGAACTGCGTTGTAGTGTACGTCTACGATTTCGATGAAGGAGATATTGGCAGATTCAAGAAAGCCCTTGGGCATCTGTCATATATCCTCGTGGAGAAGAACTCCACCATTGAAATGATACCCGATGAGCTTGAAACAGTTAAGTTTGTTGATTTTATTGACGATCCGAGTGGTATGTATGTCTTTGTTGACCGTTCCATCGAACATCAGGATTTCCCCGGGGTTTCCTTCCACTATACAGCGCAGAAAATTTACGCAAAGACAGAAAATGGGGAGGACACCATTCTCAGCGAAGATAAAATCTGGAATTGCTATTTTTCAGATGTAACAGGCGATGGAAAGGCAGATTTGTGCACTACTGTAACCAAGACGAAGCCTTTCATCGCAAGACGTGTTGTTGTATACGATTATGTGGAAAACAGAAAATATGAATTCTCGGATCGTGATGTGAATCACTACATCTTAAGCAATGAGAACGGTTTTTTGACTGTAAATCGGTACGCCAATGCAGATGCATACGAAAATGAACCTGCATCTAAAGGAAGTCTTACAATCAAAAACGGCAATCTGTCTCTTTTTGTCAATGCCGTGAACACACTGGATACAGATAAATCCCGCCTCACTCTTGACGATGTGATCACGCTTTCCGCGAAAGGCTATGACCTCACATGGGAGGATTTCTATGAATTCAAATCCATCGAGACAGGCTCGGGTCTGTACATTCGTGTGTATGAGATTGATGAAACCTTTTCTGTATGGATTGGCGGTGGCTCTCCGATAGGTACTCCTATGTACATCTATCTTACCGCAAATGACCTCGACACCCGCATCGACATACGTGACGGCGGTGTGGAGGAGTTTATCGAAAATATGTCCACCAAAAAGGCGAGCAAAGAGATAGAAAACATCATCTTTCACAGCGACCGCGGCGGTAAAGCACAGGCGGTGGAAGGATTTTATTCGGACGACAAATATGACTATTATTTCCCGACCATCCGTAATGATGTAACCATTGTCTATTATAAGGACGGCACCGAGCAGACGGTTAAAGATGCTCTTGCCGAAGGCAAAATTACAATAGCTGATCTTGACAGATTTAACATCAGATATTACAGAGAACCCAAACAGGATTACGATCCGTCAAGGCTGCTTACAGTAGCCGAAGTCAGCGCGGAGGCGCTTTTGGGAACAGAATACTACGAATACATTCATGATCAGAATGAGTATACCCGATATATTCTCATAAGCACTGCTGAGAAGATCACGGATGTTCGTGTGACAGATATTATCCTTGATGCAGGCTTGGAATTCGGGGATGTTCTGTACATACTTTC
>JAZRTS010000063.1:0-2302 GCA_045652135.1 Eubacteriales bacterium
CCCATAGGAGATTGATACGGCTCGACGAAGAGGGCTACTGCCACAATTGTTGTGGCGTATCCCATACCCATAGGAGATTGATACTTCTTCTTATCGTACTTCCAAGTGTGTACGATAGTATCCCATACCCATAGGAGATTGATACGGTTTTTTAGGAGGATTACAGAGAGTGTACCTCGTATCCCATACCCATAGGAGATTGATACACTTCTTCGAGTTCATCAATGAAAGTTTTTGCATTCTGAACTCGTATCCCATACCCATAGGAGATTGATACTTAACAACATCTGCCTCACCAGAAATGTTCTTGGTGTACATCATCCACACAGAAAGTTGATACTTCAAAAGTAACTTTTTAAATTTTCAATTTTCTTATTTCCCAAAATAAAAAAGACACATACGTTTTGTTATAAAACAAAATCGTATGTGTCTTTTTTGGTTTATTGGTGAGTTGAAAAATCAGTTTTTGTCTTTTGTCGTCAACTTGATTACACCGCTACCTGAAATGCTTTTAATTCTTGCTTTTTCGATACGGTCGCCTATGTTGAACACCTCGGTTATCTGTCTTCCTTTAGCTTTCTTGGGATTAAAACCTGAGACATCCTCGAGATTCAAAATTGCGTATCCCAAACCGCCGTCAAGCTTTATAGTTACCGTCTGCTCGCTCTTGATTTCTTCCACGACTCCGGAAACTTCGTCGTCTTTTTTAAGATTGGTTGCGTTTGCGTTTACCGTGCGTGTCGCATTGCAAGCGGCGCCCTGTGTCTGCTCGCTCTCCGTTACGGCGGCGGGTGCATATTCATTGTTCAGAGAAGTTACACTGCAAGGTGTAAGATTGCCGTAACCGACGTTGGTCTTTGCGCCTGCGCCGAAGATCTCGATTATTTTTTCGAATACCTTTAATTTTTCATCCGCTTTTAAAATTCCGTCCTTCAAAACAAATCTGAATTCAAATACGACCTCAGGCATAATGCGCAAAAGCAATAACGGAGTGGGGTCTCTTGTAATATTGTCACCATCGGTGATGTTTTCATCTGACTGTTTGTGCTTTTTGCGGTGCGGTGTGATGTTGTCAAGGTCCATCAGATTTCCGCCGTGTGAGTTCGGATATGAAGCACCTCTTGCAACGACAGCGTCGAGGAATACGTCTCCGTAATCAAAAATTTCCTTTTCCAGATTTTTGACGTCATCTGCGGTATAATTCGCGGGATTATCTTCCGTGCTTAAAACCTTGTTTATTATTTTTGCGGCATCGGCGGGATGCTCCTTGAAGCAACTGCGCAAAAGTCCCTTGATGGAGCTGCCGGGAATGTACGGCTGACCGCTTACGTAATCGAATGAAAATCCTATTTTTATATCGTTGTCGTTGTCCGTTCCGTGCGTATATCCGATTCCAACGAGCATACCCGGATACGTTGTTTTCATCAGAATTTTTTTCATTTTTCCACTCAAAAGGGAATCGGCTTCAAGGTAATCGTCACTACGTTTAAAAACAGTGGAAACTATTTTTTTGTTGTTTTTGCTGCAATCATCCGAGAAGCCGGTCTGACCGATGGTTTTATAATAGACCTTATGGAACAGTAAATTAAGATTCTGCATTAGCTGCCTCCTTCGGTGTATTGCCTTTTCCGAGGTCAAAACAATTCATTGCCAGCTTCAACGCTATCGAAGCGTCAATGTATTCGCTTTGCTTTATTTTGAGCTCCGAGGTGTTTTTTTGGCACAGGT
Organism: Eubacteriales bacterium; assembly: GCA_045652135.1. GTDB lineage: Bacteria > Bacillota > Clostridia > Oscillospirales > CAG-272 > RGIG7213. The sequence goes on from JAZRTS010000063.1 coordinate 1,729, forward strand.
CTTCAAATATTTCTGCGGCAGTGTTGGTGTTTTCGTTATTTCCCGATGTGATATAATGCAGCGCGCATATCAGATTATGTCTGTTTACGTCGGAGTTGCCCTTGTTTGAATAAAACGCAACCGCGGCTAAAAAGCTGCTTGTTATTATTGATGCGCCGAAAGCTGATATCTGGCTTCTGAATTCACTGTCTATTTTATTGTTATTATCTGCAATATTACATTCTTTCAGAGCTATTTTTGCAACAGGGATCCATTTGTCAACACGTTTTTTGTTCACGTTGCTTTCCCCCTTAGTTCAATTTAGTGATCTTGACGTAACCGTAACCGATAGAAGCGTTTGCACCTATTTGAATGAGCTCACTTTCCAGCGGGAGCGCGATGTTTTCGTCGGGTGTCATTATCATAAACGTAAATACGCTTCCTTCGGGTACGTATTCTTCGTACCAAAGATGCTTGCTTTCACCGTTTTCAAGTTTGTTGTGTGCAACGACGGGAAGGGGATAAGCGTTGAAATTTTTAGCGATAGCCACGGGTATGTCACCAAAGATTTTCTTAAGTGCCTCTTTTGTCGCAT
>JAZRTS010000064.1:0-10247 GCA_045652135.1 Eubacteriales bacterium
CAGATTGGGTGCAAAAATGCTATCGTATTCATGAAGCAGATGCGTTATCAGCTTCAATATATAATTTTCTTCGCGGTTGTATATATACACCGTTCTTTTTTTGCCGTTTTTTGCTTTGTTTAAAAGCGTTTTTTTAGCAGGTCCCAATGTTCCGCCGTTGAGTATCTTCAAAGCAAGTTCGGTATATTCACCGTTTTCTATAAAAGTGCCGAGATCAGCTGCTTCTTTTTGAGAAAGGTGACCAAACTCAAGCTTTGAAACATAAAATCTGTCCCATTCTTCCTTTTGCAAAATCCGTTCGAGAATTCCCATATTAACTCCATAATAAAAACAGAGAGAAAGGGCTTTAACCGCACAAATTTGTGCTACCAAACCGTACACAGACAAGCTACCTGCAAAGCGTATAAAAGTCTGTGCTTTGTTCGTCGCAGGTGCATAATGCGTTTCTCTCTGTTTTTTTGCTGTTTTAAAGGATCAAATAAGATTTTCTTTGATCCTGTTCAATACATAAGATCTTTCGTTTTCCCAGCCTTTGTAAAAACGTATGTAGCGTATTCTGTTATCATCAAGTATGACAGAACTGCCGAATACGGGCATTGTGTGCCTTTGCGGCTCGTTCATAATGAATACCGCAAGAACGGGGGTACCGTTCTTTTTAAACAAAAACGTGATAGGGAAGCACTTAGGATGTGCTGAAGAATCGAATGTATCGAGTTTTACGGAACGTTCGATAGTATAACCGGGGAAATTTTCTTCTGTAAGAAGTGAAGCAAAATAATTTTCATCGGTTAACGGATTGAACTTCCGTTCGGATTTATTTTCCGTGCTCACTTGTACACTCGCTTCCGTGTTTTGTGTATTAGCGGCATCTTCAATTGCTTCGGTTACCTTTTCCTTGACTATTTTAAGAATGCTGTCCAAAAATCCCATAATTTTACCTCCAAATTAAGATCAGATGCAGTTTACCCACACGATCATATCACATTCGCCGTTGTTGGCAAAAGTGTAATACGGCTTGAATACAAGCGGAACCGTCTTTTTGTCGTTGTTCTTCTTTCTGTAAAGACCGTCAAATTCACAGCTTAATGCGCCGTCAAGGTGAAGTTCGGGAAGGGTATCAATACCTGTGCTTACAACATCGATCTTTGATGATGAATCAACGGTTATTGCGTTGAGTTCATAATCGTTGAAGCATCTTTCCATGCAGTACACTACAGGGCCGTAGCAAAGTGCGGCACGTCCTGCATTTGCACGTACATTCGGATGCGCTTCAACGAAGTAAGGAGCCATCTTGAAATCAATTGCAATTTCAAAAGCATCGCTGATATTTTCAAATACGATGTATCCGTTTTCTTTCTTGTATGAAATAGAAGCGGAAACCTCAAAATCATCGCACCATTCGGGAATTCTGAAATAAACGTTCTTGTACTTGCAATCATTTGCTTTTACATTCACCTTACCGTTAAGCGGATACGATGTATCCATTGAAAGGGAAATGTTATCATTGTTAAGTCCGAGTGCCGCATACTGATTTACAACGAGGGTGTTGTCAAATTCAGAGAAGAAAACATCGCCGAGTCTTGCAAAAATTCTGTTGATGTTGGGAGGACAGCACGATGTTTCAAAAATTTCCTTTCTTGTTCTGATAGGAAGCTTTGAACGCTTGTGCGGAGCCATACAAGTTTCTTTTTCAAGCGAATGTAAGTGTATTTCAAGAGGGTTTTCGTAGAAGAATGCTTTTCCGTCGGCTGATGTCGATGAAAGCAGGTTGTTGTACATAATGCGCTCAATTACAGCGCCGTATGCGGGATTCAAACGGTTGTTGGAAAGTGACAGAGCAAACAGCAAAAATGCAATTGCCGCGCAGCTTTCGGTGTATGCCTTGAGATTAGGCAGGTCATAAGTAACCGTGAAAGCTTCGCCCATTCCGCTTGAGCCGATACCGCCCGTGATATACATACGCTTTTTGCTTATGTTGTCAAAAATTCTGTCGCAAGCCGCCTGTAATTCCTTGTCGCCCGTTCTTTGTGCCGCTTCGCTCATAGCGATGTAAAGATATGTCGCACGCACGGCATGTCCTTCGGCATCTGTAAGCTCTCTTACAGGGGTGTCATTCTGGTCATATTTCTTTGTTACAATATTTTCGTCGATGGAAGGCTCATCTGTGTTGCCCCTCAAATTGATGAAATGAAGCGCCATATCAAGATATTTTTTATTGCCTGTATGGTCATAAAGCTTGATGAGTGCAAGCTCGATTTCCTCATGTCCCGGTGTCTGGAACTTGGCTGTTTTCTCGGTGATGAATGCCTTTTCGATGCAGTCAACGTAACGCATCATTACCTTCAAGAATTTGTCCTTACCTGTTGCCTTGTGATAAGCAATGGCGGATTCTATCAGGTGTCCTGCGCTGTAAAGCTCATGCGCAGGGCGGCGAACAAATCTGTCATCGGGGAAAAGCTGCATAAAGTACGGGTTGAGATAACCGTCCTCCATCTGATGCTTTTCCATGCTGTCGATAAGCTCCTCAATTATGGCAACCTCATCCTTACAGCATTCGGGATCGCTTGTGATAAGGTACGAAACACCCTCAGCCCACTTTGCAACGTCGGAATCCTGTGCAACGCCCGGCTTTATCTTGCCCTCGGTATAGTTGAAGCGCAAGGTGTCGATTCTTCCGGTTTCTTCAAAACGCTTGTAAACGCTCTGAATGCTCGAATATTTGTTGAGGTTGTAGCGGTTAAGCCAAAATCCCTCGTTGAATTTTACATTTTTAAAGCTTATGTTTTCCACGGTAATCCCTCCGAATAGTTAAGTATTGGAAACAACGGAATTATATCATATATAAAACCTTTTTTCAACCCCTAAACCAAAATTTATATATAAAACCAAAGCAGGGCAGGGCGTGGTATGAGTCTGCACCTCGGTATCGTTTGCAGGATTTTTTAAATCAATTACCCGTAGGGGACGGCGCACCGACGTCCTGTGTAAAATGAATGTAAATGGGCGCGCATTGTGTTCGTATAAAAATAGCAAAAATAGGTTTGATACACGCGGTTTGACGTCATGCCGAATGATATATGTGCAAACGAACACGCCGTTTGTGTTTTGAAAAATCTGAGTAGAACCAACTCAAAAAAAGACACAATGATGCAGAAATTGTAAATGTTATGTAAAAAGTGCAAAATGCTGACTTTTTATTCGTCTCACTATTGACTTATTTTTTGTTATATGTTAAAATGTGATATCTATAAGAGTGATTATTGCTATAGTGAAATCACTCAATCACTTTAACAGAAATGACATTATAAAATGCAATAAATTTATCCAAGAAAGGGAAGACAAGATGTTTACAACATTGAACTCCAAACTCAAACGTATGCTCTCTGTCATCTTGGCATTGTCAATGGTGCTTTCGCCCATAATGACACTTGCCGAGGAAGTCGGAGAAGCTGTCGCAACGGCAACTGATGATCCGCTTGCTGTTGTTTACGCTGCTTCAGATTTTCAGCCGCGTAAACAGTCGGGTACAGATTCTTCAGGTAATCCGACATACGGTGATTTCAGTATAAAAGACGGCGCAGCTCAGATGAAAGCAATCATTACTCAAATCAAGAAGAAATATAACACCAGTCAAAATAATGCTGTTACAGGGGCATTGTTCGGGGGTGACTATACCAACTATTCGAAATATGATGGTGACTGGAACAGTTATTCATACGGCAATAACCCTATTGTAACAGAAGATGGTGTTCATGCGGTTGAATCTGTTTTGGGAAGCGAATTTGGTCTTTCCAGAGAAGAGATTGTAATGATACAGGGTAACCATGACTTCTATGTTGACCCGCTTGATTATACAGGCGCTCATGATACGGAGCAGTACGGTGTCTATGCTATTAATGAAAAAGATTTTATGTATAGACAACGTCAAAGCGCCAACGGTGAGGATACTATAAAGAAGACAGCTGCTGACCTTGATGCTTATCTTCAGGCAAAGCTTGCACAGCATTACAACAAGCCTATCTTCATTGTGGGTCACGTTCCGCTTCACCACAATCTCAGAAGCGAAGATAACATTCACGCAAGATATATCTTCGATGTTGTAAATGAAGCGGCAGGTCAAGGCCTTACAATTTTCTTCCTTTTCGGTCACAACCATGGAAGCGGTTTTGATGCTCATCTTGGCGAGGGTTCGATTTATCTGCCGATAGGTGATACCATCTGCATTCCCGACGGTACGTATAGTTCGCAAAGTGTTACACAAAACAGCGTTACAAAAACTATATACACGTACGGATATACGAAAGAAAAGCTTAACTTTGTATATATGAACTACGGTTATGTCGGATATATCAATCCCGGCAGTAAGAGTGCGGATACAAAGCTTACAAGTACGGTATTTGCTATTTATAAGGATCGTGTTGAGATTGAGAGATATGATGGTGATACCGCCGATAACGGCGCACACGTTCTCAAGGCAAAGGGTGTAATACCCGGTGATAACATCAATAGCGGATACGTCTTTTCAAAACAGAATCTTGTTTTGAAGTCTAACGAGATCAAAGGTAAACAGACTGTCAGCTTGGTTCAAAACAAATTTAATGTTTCACTCGATATAAGTGAGTTGTATCCTGAAAACAATGTGGTGTCTACTAAAGTCAAGGGTGCTACAATAAAGGCGGATGCCCCTACAAGTGCTAACAGTATTGTTTCGATAACCACTGAAAATAAGACATTGAGTCTGCCTGATGCGGAGGGCTTTGTTGTTGGTTATGAGGGCAAGTTGAAGCTTGACTGTGTAACAGAACAATTTGTGGTAAAAGAAGTTGAGGGCAGTGACCCGTCTGTTGCGACGTTTACAGTCAATAAAGACGGTACCATAACCGTCAAGGGCGAAAAGGTAGGAAAAACAACGATAACTGTTGTTGCAAAACACACAGGAGCTACATACGAAGATGTTGTACTGTCTTATGACCTTGTTGTATTCCCCAAATCAACACAGCCTATCTACTTCACAAGATATGAATTGGTCAATGCGGGACATAGACCGTATACTGGCTCGGCGAGCGATTACTATTCCTCTTATTATGCTACGAATTATGGTGATAACTCAGCGAATGATACAAAGAAACTTGTTACAGGAAAAACTTACGTTATAGTGAGTGAGTATCAAAATCCGGGCAATTGGGCATACGCTTTGCTCGGAAGAGAGGACTCTGATGCTACTGCAACACGAACGGTTACTGTTTACGGTAAACCGAATACTGCTGACGGAAGAGTCGCTAACGCAAATGGAACCAAAATTGAAACTTGGGTAGGCGGTTCATATGTTGACTCGTGCGACCCGTATATGGAGTGGTCGTATGCGTCAATTGGAACCGGTGCGAACGACGGCGGTTGGTTCAGAAACAATGCCACAGGTGAAACACTCATTGCACAGTCTAACGGCATTGTAGTTACAAAACCCAACTATAGTGTCGAGGCTTATGCTCGCCTTTTTATGGCAGGTTACGGCTTGGATTTCAGAGATGCTAACGGAGATGCGTCGAAGAATGAAAATCGTAATCGTCGATATTTGAGATTTTCAGACTCCACGTTCTCTGTTGAAATAGATACAGAAGAAGCTAATCAGCGCTATTCCAGTAAAACTTTCATATATGAAAAGATTCAGGACACTTCAGCGCCCACGGGTGAACATGCGTGGGTTGACGGTATTGTAAACAATAACATATCTGCATTTACAGGCGATGTGACAGGTATTACAAGTGCGACGATATATGTTTCTGACGGCATAAACGTAAAAGAGGTTCCCGTAACACTCAATATGCTTCACTCGGAAACCGATGGCGTTACCATTAAAAGCGATACATCAGGAACAGTTTCCGGTGGAACGTTCAAAATCGTATACGACGGTGCTACGCTTAAAACAGGACTTACGCTTACACTTGTTGCTAAGCCCACGACGTTTAACAGTGCAAATAAGACAATAAAGATCGGTGAAAAGTACACAGGTGCAAGTGTTGAGGGAGTTGAAAATGCAACGTTTAAGTACACACCCTCAAAGTATACGATAGCAAACCCTGATGAAACAGGTGCGCTCGTAGGTGCAAGTGTCGGCGGTACAACTGTAACGGTGACATACGAAATGGACGTTAACGGCACAAAGCTTCCTATAAGCAAGGATGTGTACGTGACGGTAATTCCCAAGGATACATGTTCAGAAGTTGTCCGTGATTACGGTAATCAGACTGCGTTTGTTCTCTTTACAGAGCAGTATTTGCACACAGGTGAAATGTATCAGCAAGGAAAAGGAAATACTCCTGCTTTCATGATAGTAAGCGAAAACAAAGAGGGCAAGGCGTATGCGCTTTCTCTCTCAAATGAAAAGCTGAACGGTATTGGTGCCGTCGAAGTCGCTGTTGAGTCACACAACGGTAAGATCTTTGTTGATTATGATGCTCTTTATGAAACGACCTTCGACCTTGTATCAACCAGTGAATTCCCGTACGCAAGCTCTTACTTCGGCTTAAGAACTCATTTTGAAGGTGGACCTAATACTAAGAGAACATATATCCAAGCACTTGGCGGTTGGAAAAATACAGCATACCAAAATCAGGATTTAACATACGAATCCGGTCTTGTGGGAACTTATGCCACAACGCGTTTTGATTACGACCGTTCGGAAAGTGGCGGTTATGTTGTTAAGAATTTCCCGCATATAGTTGATGAATCCTTTACTTATGTGAGTGAAATTACAGGTTGGGGATATAAACAGAAGGCGGGAATTGTTACCGGTTATGACACTCACAGATTCTTTTTGATGTATGATGACGAAAGAGGACAGTTTGCCGCAAAGTGGCTTGGCAAAGGCAAGGATGAAACTGTCGATGTTGTAAACCACCAATATGCTGATGACAGAGTTTACGTCTATACACAGCAGACAGTTGAAATGCCCGGTGTTATTATCTGGCTCAGTGACGGTAAGGGCGCTGTTGATTACAATGCGGCAGGTAGTGCACGAACAGGCACAATGATAAACGTTACAACCCATTCACCTGACGGTGTTGTAACCAAGTCATATCCTATGACAGTTGATATGCTTTCCGACAACACAGACAAAGATTTTAAAACCGCTGTTTCTTCTGAAACAACGTATGAAGATTTGACTGTTAAATACACTTACAACGGAAAAGAATACACAGTATGTACTAAGTATGATCTCACCGTTAAAGAACCCGATGTCAACAATTACCCCGACTATCCCGACCAGGGTTCCGTAAATACAACTAAGACACTTGACTCTTCAAAATATAACCATAAAGAAACAGGTATTTCTCACATCGACCTTACGGTAAGCGGTGTTCCGCTTTCAAACGGTAATGATATTGTAATCATTCTTGATTTGTCAACGTCAATGGATACAGCCGTGCATAAGTGCGGTTCTACATCAGGTGTATTTACGAATGCGTGCAAGACCAAGGGCTGTAAGATGAGAATACAGCTTTTGCTTGAAACGCTTGATGACTTCTTGAAAAATTTGCGTACACCTAATGAAAACGGTATTATTCCCGATATCGATATATCAATTGCATCCTTCAATGGACAGACGCTTATGGACAAAGCCCATTTGCTCTCACCGCTTATCCCTTCCGTAAGTGGTAAATCTGTCATCTATACGCACTACAACTTGCAGGATGTATCAAAGATACACGTTCCGTTTGTTGAAGTAACCGACTCCGCTGTTACTGAATTCTTAAAGGGTCTTACGACTGATATTAACACGATAAACGGCCAGTATCCTGCAAATGAGAATGCTGCAGCTACTCTTACATCTAACCTCTCTACGCTTCCCTTGAACGAAGGTACAAACTACGACCGTGCAATGGAGCTCGCGTATGACCTTTTGACAGAAAAGAAAGAGCAGAATATTCAGCGTGGTGAAAACAGAACACAGACAGTTCTCTTTATGTCCGACGGTGCATCATACCAGTATAACTACTTCGGCACGTACAGAACAAATGGCGATTTGCCCGGTCAGAATCATTATGGTACAGGAGCTTCTTCAAATGGTCGTTACGTTTGGAAAGACAAAAACGGCCGTTCAAAATGGTCATACTATATTTCCGGTACACTTGATGATGATCTTGCCTCCGGCACATTCAGTAATAAAAATACCGCTTGGCATGACAATTTCGTAGTAGACCCCAATTTTAAGTCTGTAACTGTTCAGCCGATCGGAGCATCTTCTGCAACTACATATCAGATGTCCGGTAAAGATCCTCAGGGTATTGTTTCCAACGACCTTTGGAATCTCTTTAATGAGTATTATAACAGAGAAGGTAAACAGTGGACAGCAGAGGCGATCAAGGGTAAAACCACAGAGCTTTATAAGATAATCGACCCTGACAGTGATGCTGCAAATCATATCGAATACGTCTACGGCCTCGGTGCAACGATATATTCCGTTGCGTTTGCATTGACAGAAGAAGGCGGTATGCCGATCAGTATGCTTAATGGTATAGTAGAAAAGTTGTCATCAGGCGAAGGAAAGTTCTTCACATCTGATAACGAGTCAGGTCTTGTTGAAGCGTTCAATAGTATTACAAACGATGTAAAGACATCAGGTGACGCTATTTACGAAGACCAGTTGGGTGATGACTTCAGACTCAAAATGGACCGCTATTATACGGTAGACGGAACAACATATTCGCTCGATGATACCGCAGCTGGTCCCACATCGATAACGCTCACCTCCTACCCCTTGTATAAGTATTGGGAAGTAGGTACGGTTGTTAATGGTGTTACGGTCACCGAAAATATGGTAGGTAAGCGTAAGACAGCAAACGGTACACCCATTGAGACTATTACGTTTAACGATAACGGTTCGCAGGCATTCAGTTCACTTATCAACAATGGTACAACCAATATTTTAGGCTCTGACGGTATCATCAGAGGTATGAATGTATGGTACAATACAAGCACCGAAGCAGTCACGCTTACTGATGCTGATAGGGCAAAGCTTCCTACAACATACGAAAAGTATACAAAAATACCGCCTGAGACATTTTTCTGGCTTGTCGGCGATATTCCTGAGGATGAATACGTCCTCGGCTATGACGTATATCTCGACGGTGCAATGGAAGGCCAAGCTTTGGGTGGAATGCATTTGACAAACAATTATGCAAAGATTACGTATACAAACTATCTTGGCGTAGAATGTCACCTTGACCCCGCTTCCCCCCGTGTTGCGTGGGATGAAGCATACGTCGGTGTCGGCTTCTACTTCGTAAATGACGACGGTCAGCCGCTTGTTAACAGAAAAACAGGTCAGACGGGTTCATTCGAAGCAGCACAGAAGCTCTCCGATATTACGTACTATAACTTCAAACTTAATGATAAAGAACTTATAAACAGACAAATTATTGCTTCACAGCAGCTTCCCGGCGGTTACGTGCTTTATGATGAAGCCGCAATGTATGAAGTCTTTGCGGCATCTTCAAGTGAATTGTCGCAGCACTGGACTATTACAAAAGGCGATGTTCCCGTTGCAACAACGTATGTAACGCAGATCGGTTCTGCAGCAACTTCTTCTAATAAGCTTCATGAAGAAGGCAAAGAATATACGTATATGAATACTATCGTATACTTTGCTATCTTCGGAAACGTTGACGCCGTAGACGATACGGTAGTTGTTGACTACGCATTGCCCGTGGATATCAATGTAATGTCAAACGACATCCTCTTTATGGATGAGGCACACCTCGAAGCGGTTGGATTTAACGAACGGTCTGACACTCTCGTGGATAAAAAGGAAGACCGTGAAGAACTTCTCGATGGTTTCGGAAGCACTTATGAAGATTGTAAATTCGGAACTGCATCTATTGTAAACGGAAAGGTGCGTTATACACCTACAAACAAAAATAGTATGGAGTTCAACGAAAAAGAAGTGTTCACTTATGCTGCACACTATGACGGTGATGCCGCAGTTCAGGGTTACTATTACGCAGATGTAACCGTAATCCCCGCAACTACTGTTTACTACGAAGAAGATTTTGTTACACTTAAAGTTTACGACCTAAAAGCAGGTGAGTATTTGGACGGTGTAGGCAACAGCAGTGCAAAATGGAAAGACACTGTTGATAAACATTATGGTTTATCTCAAAATGAAGATCGTCCGGGTAGTCTTTCTCAAAACGATGCCAATAATCTTTACGGCTATGACTCCGCTTACGAGTCTTATCGTGAGTCTA
>JAZRTS010000065.1:0-11113 GCA_045652135.1 Eubacteriales bacterium
CAAGCTGGCAGCAATAGCCGTATATTCAAAATAAAATCACATTTAACATTATAAAAGGATTGGGAAATTCCCAATCCTTTTATTTATCGTCGCTCTTGCAGTTCATATTAAGCTCCGCGAATATCATATGCGCAAAGGAGCGCACAGCGTATTTAAGTGCCAGAATGTTACTGTCTGTACTGTCGGGCTGTGCCATATGTTCTTTTTCGGCAAGCGAATGAAGCGCATAGTCAAGCTCATTACTGAATACCGCGTATATATCACATACCGTGTATTTTTCAAAAAGACTGTCGAAAAGCTGTTTTATCTTCGCAATAGACAGTACTCTTTTTAAAATACATATCATAAGAAATCTTGCAAGATGTTCCTTGTTGTATCTTTTTTTATCAGGGGAGGGAACGACCTTTTGCTTTACGTAGTTATTAAGCATTGATGATGTGATTCCAACCTCGTTTGTATCTGAAAAAACACCGAAATATTTTTCGGCAAGCACCAGCACTTGATCCATATAAAGATCTATATCCGGAAGCATATCCCATGTGGGAGAATTAAACTTATATAATAATGAAGAATTCAAACATTTCACCTCGTTGATTTACTACAAAGCATTATATCATCCAAGATGCATTATGTCAATATTTAATCTCAAAAACCTTATATAGACGTTTTGAAAAACGTGTATGTGTGAATATTTACAAACAGTATGTGGAATTATTTTGCAAAATATTATATCATCCTATTATACTGTTTACATAGGTGTTATGATGAATAATAATGAAAATCTTTTACGGCTGCTATTGAAAAAGCAAAGTGCAGAGGAAAGGATATATGCGATAATAAGGGAGCAAATGAGCCTTATTTCAGATCTTGAAAGCATAAAAAAAGAGGAGTTTGTACATCTGTTTGACAAATGCCTTGATATAATTCTTCCCGAAGCCGATTATCCCGAATATGAAAAAACAGCTGATATAAACAAAAAACTTCTTCGCCTTTCCGCCTGTTCCGTGCTTGATGATGTAGCACCGGGAAAAAGAAAGATAAGTGATTTTTTGCCTGAAGAAAAAAATATGTCGTCGGGCGGCACCGTATCATATCTTAAAAATACACTTTCCGATAAAGCATACAGGCTTTTTTCAAAATATATTGATTCTTCGGAAAGTATTTTTGCACCTGACTTTAATTCGGCTTGCGAGGCTGTATATGACGGCAAAGCCGCTTACTGCATACTGCCTATTGAAAACTCAACTGACGGAAGGCTCGGCGGCTTTTACAATCTCATTTCAAAGTATGAGCTGTTTGTGTGCCTTGGCGCAGATATTATGTCTAATGACGGAAACGTGCGTACAAGATTTGCCCTTTGTAAAAAGAATACATCGGTTTTTCAGTATCACAAAAAGGAAAAGTCGCTTTATGCAGAGCTTGTTGTAAGCCCCGACTTGGAAAACACAATGTCGGATGTTCTTTTTTATGCTGACTTTTTCGGTGTGCAGACGGTGAAGACAGATTGTACTCCTGCGCTTTATTCAGACGGAGAATACAATATGTACGTAACATTTTCAGCGGAGGAAAAAAAGCTTGTAAAGCTGTTTTTGTTCTTTGCCTTGGAGCAGATAAGATATTCCGCAGTCGGTATATATACGGTAATAAAATAAAGAGTTGGCTCATTGAGCCAACTCTTTAATTTTAATATCAATCTTCGGGAGCAAGCAGACCGTAGTCGTTTTCACGGCGCTTGTAGATAACATTTGTTTTTTCTGTATCTGCATTTACGAAAACGAAGAACTGGTGTCCCAAAAGGTTCATTTGCAAAATTGCTTCATCAACCGACATGGGGCGCGCAGGGAAGGTCTTTTCTCTTATTCTGTAAGGAGCATCGTCTTCCTCGTCATCTTCCCCGATATCATATACCGCATGGTCAAAATAAGTGTCACGCAGACGCTTTTGAAGCCGTGTTTTGTTTTTTCTTATCTGACGTTCAATTATATCGACCGCATTATCCAAAGCATTTCTGAAAGTATCGTTTTCTTCTTCTGCACGGAATAATGTGCCTCCGACCGTTATTGTAAGCTCCAGAATTTCTTTTTTACGTTCTCTTGAAAGAACGACCGTTGCGGAAGCGTTGTTATTGAAAAACTTATCAAATTTCTCAAGCTTCTTTTCAATGATTGCTTTCAGATCATCGGTAACGGTAATTTGTTTTGCCACTATCAATGTTTTCATAGAAAAACCACCTTTACGAGAAATTGCAAAATATTCGGCTTCTATCTTGCATTTTTACTATAACATATTTCTATGTAAAAATCAATAGTTTTTAACAATAATTCAATTATTATTTAGCTATTTTTAATAATTTTTCGAGATTTTCATCGGAAATTTCGGTCAAATTGTCGCATTTTCTCAAATTCCAACGCTCAATATGGGTAAGTTTTTCACCGGGGGCAATATCGTGCAAAGCACTGAGAGATTCAAGCTCAAAGAAATTTTTGCCTGTGAAAAATTCACAGTACACATCACCGTCGGGATAAACGGCATTGTTTTCTATATCAAATTCCTTTGTGAAAAGCACGCCGTCTTTGTAGTAATATACAGCTCCGCTGTCGCAATCTGTTGCTATTTTAAAGTCACCCTTTGCAAATCTGTCCTGCTTTACCGCAAGATATTTGTCAAGTAAGTGAAGACGCTCGTCCGTAAGTGATGTGTAAGACCAGATAACAAGCTTTTTGTTAGGCAAAAGTCCCATATCCTTATCGTTAAGCTTTACAAAGCCTATGCCGTCCTTTGCCATTACAGACAATGCCCATACAGCACCGTTGAGAGTTTTGTCCGTTATGTTTTTAACCGTGTTGTGTACAGTAACCCCGCCGTTTTCAAATACGAGCTTGAGCTCAGCCGACACAAGACCGCCCTTATAAGGAAGCTGTGTGAACGTTACGACATTATCCGATATTGCGTATTCGACGGGGGAGTTGTCGGGGTTATACGTAAGCGGATATTCTTCGGGAGACATCCAGATTCTGTGACCGCCGTAAATGTACCATGCCGTGTTCTTGCCGAATGTCTGTTCAAATTTCTCGTCTGTTCTTTGCGTTTCTCTGTCGATATCCTCGAAAAAGAGGTTTTCGCAGCCGTCTATTGACATATATATCACTCTCGGTCCCACGTCGAGCGTTACACCGAGAGTAATATCACCCTCATCAATAAACATTGTTTTTCCGTAGTTTTTGTAGTTTTCGATTCTTGTTTTCATAATCATTCCGCCGTTCCTATATATTTTGCTATTTGATAAAGCGCATCTGTTAGTGACGGTGCAGGTCGTATGGGTGTTGTCGTTTCATCGAAAAGAAAAACCTGACCGTTTTTACAAGCTGAAATATTTTCAAAATTTTTCCGCTTGCGTATATCGTTAACAGTGAATTTTTCAGCAGTAACGAAGCTTATTATTATTTCGGGATTAGTCTGAAGTAATGTGTTTGTGTTTACCGTAACTGTTTCCACATCTTCCGTAAATACGTTTTCGCCGCCGGCAAGTGTTATAAGCTCACCGATAAGACCGTTATTTCCATATGCAAAATAACTGTCAGGCGTGCCGCCTTCGGCATATACTTTTCGCTTGATCGTAGCCTTTTCGGCAAGTGCTTTTACGACGCCGATCTCACTTCTCATATTGCTTATAAGTGTTTCGGCAAGATCTGCTTTGAACGTTATACCGCCTGCAAGACGTATGTTTGCTTCCGCCGTGTTCACACCGCCCTTATCCATAAATACGAAGACCTTGAAACCGTCGTTTTTGAAAGATTCTATATCTATTCCGCTGTCAAGTGAGGAAAATATGAGCGTGTCAATGTTAAGATTTTTAAGAGCGTCGGTGGTTATAAATCCACCCGTTGCAACTCTTGCGGAAGACGGCATTCCCGAAAGCTCCTTACATTCGGCAGAGCAGGATTTTATAAGTCTTGCAGAACCCAGCTTGACTATTATTTCGGCTGCGCTTACTGACGATATGTATATGCCCTCGGGAGCTTTTTCGAGTTCATATGAGTTTCCGGAAAAATCGGAAATACTTATGTTGTAGTCACTTACCTTTGGATGCTCCTCTTTTTTGTAGTAATCAACCGAAAGATAACGGCAAGAAGAAAGTGTCGCTGATAATACAGCGAAAATCAGTAAAAAATAAATCAAACGTTTAATTTTCATACTAAATAGACCCTTTTTGTATTGTAAGTTTGTAATATGGTTAAAATCCTGTTATACAGGAGGAATATTCATGATTATAAAAAGATATATTGAAGATCTGCCCGTTGAATATAGCGAGCTTTCATCGAAGACAGTTTCATCCGATAAGATACAGTCCGCAATACAGACTGCACAAAAACGCAACATAATGCAAAAAGAAATGAAAGAGAATAATATAAAGCCGAATGAAACATCGTAAAACAGCGCTTTATATCCGCGTTTCAACAGATGCACAAAGAGAGGAAGGGTATTCCGTTGAAGCGCAAACGGAGATGCTTAAAGGCTATTGCCAGAGCAAGGAGATAAAAAACTACAGCTTATATATAGACGGTGGATTTTCAGGGGCAAATATTGACCGTCCTGAAATGAAAAGACTTATTGAGGATATAAAAGAAGGCAGTATAGAATGTGTTGCGGTATATAAGCTTGACAGACTTTCAAGAAGTCAGAAAGATACGCTTTATCTTATAGAAGATGTGCTTCTGCCGCATAAAACGAGCTTTGTATCGCTGCGCGAGAATATGGATACGTCAACGCCTATCGGACGCGCGATGCTGGGAATAATGTCGGCATTTGCCCAACTCGAAAGGGAAACGATAAAAGAGCGAACAGGACTCGGCATGCGAGAGCGTGTAAAAAGCGGGCTTTGGCCGGGGGGCGGAAAAACGCCGTTTGGATATGACTACGACCGCGAACGCGGAATATTGGTTCCCAACGAAGATGCTGAAACCGTAAGGGAAATATATTCGCTTTATCTTCAAGGCTATTCCACCTTAAAGATAGCAAAGCTTACGGGACTTAAATACGAACGGCTTGCCATACAGATACTGAAACGTAAAACGAATATCGGCAGTATTGTATATAACGGAGTCGAATATAAAGGCTGTCATCAGCCAATAATTTCCGAAAGTATTTTCAGCGCCGCACAAGCTGAAATGAAGCGCAGAAGCCGAAAAAGCACGCGCACATCAAAATCACTTTTATCGGGGCTTATCGTTTGCGGTGTATGCGGATCAAAGATGAGGTATCAGAAGTGGAGTGGCGGTAAATACAAAATATACTGCTATTCACAGGATAAATCCAAATCTCATCTCGCTCGCGGAAGTGTTTGTGATAACGTAAAGATATTTGCTGATGAGCTTGAAAAAATTGTGCTTGATGATATATTTTCCTTAAAATATGAGGAAAAAGAGGGGAAAAATGCCGAAACGGATATTCTCGACGTGCTTGAAAAAACCAAAATCAGTGTTAAAAAGAAGCTGTCAAGGCTGTATGAGCTGTATTCGGACTCCGACGACGATGTTCTTGTTGGCGAGATAAAACGCCGCAAACAAGAGCTTTCGGAGATAGATGAAAAAATACGAAGTGAAAAAGAAAACCGAAGTGTTTCTAAAGCGTCGAAGGAGCAGCTCGAAAAACTAAGCGCTTTGCAGGGCGTGTGGGATACAATGTCGCTGGAAGAAAAGCAAAGCGTCCTGCGAGAGCTTATTGATAAGATAGTTATAACGTACGAAACCGTTGAAATATTTTATACAGGTAATATTAAATAAAGGCTGTTACAAAGAGCTTTTGTAACAGCCCCTGTATTATTTATAATTATTTTGTTTCTGTACTTTTTTTACTGTAAATAAAGAAGAATACTACAACGAACACAGCCGCTGCAACTGTTACAGCGATAGCAACTATCCACATTGCAGACATACCGCCGTCTTTGTCTTCACCGTCTGTAGGTGCGTCGGTAACTATACCTGCGGGAATGGACGGTTCTTCTGTAACGGAATCCTCAATAACGGGCTCCGTAGCGGGTGCTTCTGTTTCTGCTTCGGGGTCAACGAGTGTTCCCGTGTGTCCCTTTTCTGTTACGAAAACGATGTTATGTATGATAAAGTTATCACCACCCGGCATATATGCGGCAAGGTAAAGGTCACCCATATACTGTGTATCAATGGTGAGCTTTACGGCTCTGCGCCAGAGATCGTCGCCGTTACCGCTTTTAAGATTTGCGTAATCGATATCAAACGCATCTTCGTTGCCGGACGTAAAATCACCTTCCGGTGTTGTCGTAAGACCGAATCCTGAGCGTTTTCCGTCAGTCGTTGCTTTGAAGTCGCCCTTTGTGGAGTAATCGATGTATACATAATCATACTTTGAAAGGTTGATTCTTCCAAGGTCAATTACCGATGTGGGTGTGCCCTTAACGACACGCCAGGTTATGGAGTCTTCCTTGGACTGCATAACGAGACCGTCGCTTCTCGGAACGTTTTTAAGCTCGTAAATGTCGTATGATTCAACGGTGTCTTCTCTGAGAAGTGCACCGGAGACGAATTCAGAACCGTCGGGCATAGGACATTTTTCTGCGGGCATTCCCTCATATACGGGAATAAGGAACGAAATAGCAGAATCCAAAAATCCGTTTTCTGCGTAAGAACGATACATTGTGTTGCCTTCGCTTGTTGCGGCGGTAACGTTCTGCATATACTGTCCCCAGAAATTCTTCTGTGAACGCGCGTCTACATTGAATTTTTGAAGATAGGGGATATTCTGATATATGCTTATGTATTTTTCCTTTACTTTAAGCGAACCTCCGTAAAGAGCTTTCCACCTTGTGTTCCATGATGGATTTCCACCCCACTTTGATGCCATAACGGGTGTTCCCTCGATGGCTTCGTTCATACCGCCTGTGAATATCTGGAAGTATCCCGTACCTGCCGAACCCATATTGAAATAGTTATAGTATCCATTGTATTTTTTGGATTCTTCGAGTGTGAAGCCAGATGTGGGAGCGTTTATGAGGTTGCCGTTTTCGTCAGTATGAGAATATTTACCACTTCCGTTGTCGTAGTAATACCACATTCTGTCGCCACAAGCACCTGTGATAAGGGGAGATTGGCCCGTGCCCTGTTCCTGTCTTATACGCGAAGCAAGAAAAACGGGGTTAACGCCGACTTCTTTACCGGTGTTGTAGAAGAATTCAGCATACGTTGTATCGCTGTATTCGCCGTCAAGTTTTGCGTTTTCCATAAACGTATCGCTGATTGCCGCTTCCACTGCTTCGAGTGTTATGCCGTCAGCCCACGAAAGCTCAAGAAAACGGAAGATACTTTTTTCGGTGAGGAAGTTTCTGGGGTCCATTTCGTATTCAACGGCCGCGCGCGAAGCTTTGTACCAGCCTGAATCGTAAAGAGTCGTATGTGAAAAATCTCTGTAAGACGATTCGGAACGGGAACAGAGATTTCTTTTTATTTCTGCATCATATTCCTGATATACGACGTAATCCCACGTGTATTCAGTTTCTTTACCCTGCTGACGGCTTATTTCCGTGATAAGCAACGGCTCAAAGGTCCAATCTTTGTATGTCTTGTGTAAAGCAAGAAGCGACGGAAGATAATCGTCCGGAAAGCCCTTGTCTTTAAGTGATTGCATATAAGCTTCGTCCTCTGCGTTTGCTGCAAAAACGGAAATGGGGGAGGCGAACACGCAAAGCACCATGACTGTTGCAAGTATAAATGATGATATTTTCCTAACAATACCCATCAAAGTTTACCATCCTTTTTAAAATAAAGTGTGACGATAAATGTAAAAGTATTTACATATAATAATACTATAACATAATATTGTAAATTTTTCAACTGTTTTTAAGTAATGATTTATACGGGGGAAATCCATATCACAAAGAGAAAGAGAGAACAAGCCGTTTTTAAACGAAATGTTCTCTCTCTTATTTTATACAAGCTTGAATTCTACAAATTCTTTAACGTCTGAACGGTTGGAAACAAATACCTTGAATTTACCCTTTTCAGCTTTGTATTCTCCGCTGAATGTGTGGAACTTCAAAGCATCAAGAGTTATTTTAAAGGTTACCGTTTTTTCTTCATTCGGCGCAAGTGTTACCTTCTGATAACCTTTCATTTCCTTTACAGGTCTTGAAACGGATGCTGTCACATCGTTGATGTAAAGCTGTACTGTTTCAATGCCCTCGACATTACCTGTGTTTTTAACGTTTACGGATACCGTTATCTCACCGTCCTCTGTCATTTCACTATTTGAAAGAGTAGGGGCGGAAATGTCAAATGTTGTATAAGACATACCGTAGCCGAAGGGATAAACAGGCTCATACGGTGTGTCGAGGTATCTCAAGCAGTATCCGCCGTTGCCGTTAGGTCTGCCTGTGGGCAGGTGGTTATAGAAGTACGGCGACTGTCCTTCGTAGGGGAACGTCATCGGAAGTTTACCCTGGAAGTTTACCTTGCCGAAAAGCAGATTTGCAAGAGCATTTCCGCCTTCGGTGCCGGGATGCCAGAAAATAACCGTGGCAGGTGAAATATCGTTTATCTTTTCAAGCGCCAAAGGACGTCCGCAGTAAATAACCGTTACGGTGTTCTTGTTAACGGAGCAAACCTCCTTTACAAGCTCTGCCTGAGCATCGCTTATGGATATTCTTGCACGTGTGTGCGATTCACCGCTCATATCCATTTCTTCGCCTATACAGAGGACTACAGCATCACATTCAGCTGCAAGCTGCTTCGCTTCGGCAATTCTGTCAGCAACAGCCTCGGGCTTTTCGTTGGGATCAAAGGTTGAACCGAATGCAAGCTTAACGTCTGCGTTTTTCGCAATACCCTTAATACCGTCAAGTGCGCTGACTGCTTCGGCAACAGTACCGCAGCAGAACCAACCGCCGATCATGCCGTGGTCAGCCGCAGGGCCGATAACGGCGATCTTTTTCACATTTTCATCAAAGGGAAGTACACCGTCATTTTTCAGAAGCACGGCGCTTTTCTCCGCGGCAACTCTTGCCAGATCTCTGTGTTCCTTGCAAAGGTGGAGCTTCTTTTCGTCCTCAACGCTTGCACCTCTGTACGGATCTTCAAAAAGACCGAGCTTTTCTTTAAGCTTCAGAATACGCATAACTGCATCGTCAAGCTGTTTTTCTGTTATTTCACCTTCTTCGAGAAGCTGTTTGCCGAATTTGACGTAGCAGGTTGACATCATTTCAATGTCGCTTGTTGCATCAAGTGCTTTCTTTGCACATTCCTTTTCGTTTTCGCAAATACCGTGCGAGATCATTTCGTAAAAGGCGTTGAAGTCGGAAATTACAATTCCGTCAAATCCCCATTCCTTGCGGAGAATATCGTCAACGAGATATTTGTTTGCAGAGGAGGGAACACCGTTAAGTGTGTTGAACGAGGTCATTACAAGCTCAACTCCCTCATCGACTGCCGCCTTGTATGCAGGCATATAAAATTCACGCAGAGTTCTGTCGCCAAGCTCAACAGCGTCATAGTCACGTCCGCCGTCGCATGCGCCGTATGCGGCAAAATGCTTTACACAAGCCGCAATTCTGTCTTTTTCAAGATTTTTACCCTGAAATCCTCTGACCATAGCTGCAGACATTTTTGAGTTGAGATACGGATCCTCGCCCGTTGTTTCCATACATCTGCCCCAACGTGCATCACGCACAAGGTCAACCATAGGCGCAAATGTTACGTGAAGACCTCCCGCAACTGCTTCTTTAGCTGCCATGGCACAGCACTCCTCAGCAAGCTCTGTATCGAATGTTGCGCCGAGTCCGAGCGGAACGGGATACAGTGTGCGGTAACCGTGTATGATGTCAGCCATAAACAAAAGGGGAATTTTGTGCGGGTCTTCATCCATGTGGAAGTCCTGCAGATATTTAAGCTGTTCGGCACCCGTTCCTCCGAGAAGCGTACCGATTTTTGATGTAACCTTTCTTGTAATACCGAAGTTACGCATAGGCCCAGTGACGGCACCTTCGCCCTTGTCCGTGATTATCTGCGGAACAAGCTGTGTCATCTGTGCAAGCTTTTCGTCAACGGTCATTTCATTTAACAGTTTTTGTAAATCCATAATTTTACTCCAATACAGTTTATGTATGGGTACATTTTACATCAAATGTACATATTTGTCAATGGTATTGTTGACAAAGAAAATATTTTATGTTAGTATTAAGCCCATAATATGTGCGTGGGGGAAAGACATATGAATATAGATGAAATAATAAAAAAACAGAGGGCGTTTTTTATAAGCGGCGCAACGCTTCCCGTTAAGTTCCGCCGTGCAATGCTTGAGGGACTTTATCTTTCGGTTAAAAGACACGAAAAAGAAATTGCAAATGCACTTAAAGCCGACCTCGGCAAAAGTGAATACGAGAGCTTTATGTGCGAAACGGGACTTGTACTTGCTGAAATATCATATATGCTGAAAAACCTCAATAAATTCACTTCAAAACGACGTGTGCGTACACCGCTTGCGCAGTTTCCATCATCGAGCTATACGTTAGCCGTGCCTTACGGAAATGTGCTCATAATGAGCCCTTGGAATTACCCCATTCTTCTCACGCTTCAGCCTCTGGTGACGGCTATTGCCGCAGGAAATACTGCTGTAGTAAAGCCGAGTGCATATTCACCCGAATCGGGGAAGGTCATAGAAAAAATAATCAAATCGTGTTTTCCACCCGAATACGTCAGCGTGGTTTTGGGAGGACGGCGTGAAAACGCAGAGTTGCTTGACAAAAAGTTCGATTTCGTATTTTTTACGGGAAGTACGAATGTCGGTCGAGAAGTCTTGCGCCATACGGCTGAAACGCTGACGCCTGCCGTGCTTGAGCTTGGCGGAAAAAGTCCCTGCATTGTTGACGATACCGCTAAAATAAAGCTTGCGGCAAAACGCATAGTGTTCGGTAAATTTCTTAATTGCGGTCAAACGTGTGTTGCGCCCGATTATGTGCTGTGCGACGCCAAAATCAAGGATGAGCTCGTTCTTGAAATTTGCAAAGAGATAAAGAGGCAATACGGAAGCGAGCCTTTGAAAAATCAAAGCTACGGAAAAATAATAAACGAAAAGCATTTTGACAGAATTC
>JAZRTS010000066.1:0-11735 GCA_045652135.1 Eubacteriales bacterium
CGATTCACGAATCGCCCGAAGATCATCTGCGTTTTTAATGTGAATGATAAAATGAATGTGATTCGGCATAATAACATAATTTTTTATTTCCGCATTGAATCTTTCGGGTATATCATTTATAATTTTATCAACGATTTTCCCGTATTCCGTCAATTTTATGACGGGCGATTCGTGAATCGCCCCTACGATGTGGGACAATATGCATTTTCTGTTTTTGGTGCACATCGTGATGAAATATGCGCCGGGGGTGCTGTAATCGAAATTTTTCAACCTTGTCGGTTTTCTTTTCGGTAATTCGTTTTCCATTTTATCGTCCGTTTGTTTTATAATCGCAGGGGTGATTCTGACAATATACATTAACAAGCGCCCCGCCCGTCCCCCCCTCGGGCAGGGGGCGCATACACCGCTGTGCGGTGTATATTTAACAGGATATCATTGTGTGCTTCGCACACCTATACATAGTATATTATAGGTCATAAATGGTAAAAAATCAAGAACAATGGGTTATCTTTTTATTTATAAGTGAAAAAGATTTTAAAATAACGGAAAAATTATAAAAAAGCATTGATTTTCTTGACATTTTATTATATAATGAATTAATGTGAGTAGTTTTGCTGTCACAAAAGTATGGCAAAGGAGAAGCGTATGTCGGTTTTTACATACATTTTGGGAATGTATAAGACGAACTGTTATCTTGTAACAGACGGCAAAAATGCCGTTATTGTCGATCCTGCCGACAGATGTCCTTATCTTTTGTCAAAGCTTGAGGAAAAGGGGCTTTCGCTTAAACGGATACTTCTTACCCACGCTCATTTTGACCATATAATGGCATCAAATGACCTGAAAGCGTCGACAGGCGCGCCGATATATGCAGGGCTTGACGATAAGGAAGGCTTGGAAGACGTTGAAAAATCGTACCTGCTTCAGCTCGGACGGAAGACCGATGGTATTGCGGCTGACGGATTTTTCACCCACGGCGACAGCTTTTGTGAGCTTGGTGAAAATATCACCGTACTTCTGACACCCGGACACACAAAAGGCTCCGTGTGTTACGTTATAGGGCGCGACATTTTCTGCGGCGACCTTGTATTCAAGGACGGCTTCGGCAGATGCGACCTTTACGGCGGTGACGAGGGCAAAATGGTACAGTCGCTTAAAATGCTCCGTGACTTTTTCACGGCAAACGGAACGGACTACGTTTTGCGTCCCGGCCACGGCGACAAGCTCACAGCGGAATATTTTATGAAACAAACGGATTTTTTGAACAGATAAACGGAGAATTACTATGAACTACGGATATATTGCGGAATTGCTTTTCCCCGACGTCACTCTGACACCCGAGGATATTGAAGCAAGATACCCCAAAAGACAGCTTCCCGAGGGCGCAAAGGTTACAAGATTTGCTCCTTCCCCCACAGGCTTCGTGCATTTCGGCGGACTTTTTCCGTCAACCGTGTGCGAAAGACTTGCGCATCAGTCCGACGGTGTGTTCTATCTGAGAATTGAGGACACAGACGGCAAGCGCGAGGTACCGGGCGCGGCGCAGGCGCTTATAAAAACGCTTGCGATGTACGGCATTAATTTTGACGAGGGCGCAGCCCTTGCCGATGACGGAAGCATCTGCGACAACGGCGCATACGGCCCGTACAAGCAGAGTGAAAGAGCTGAAATATACCGTGTTTATGCCAAAAAGCTCGTAAGCGAGGGTAAGGCTTACCCCTGTTTTACAACGGAAGAAGAACTGGAGGAGCTCAACGCGCAGGACAAAAAGGCTGAAGTAAAGAGCCGTGAATGGACACCTGAGCTTGAAGCACAGCAGAAGGCAGAAATGCTGAAGCTCCGCGACATAACAGAGGAAGAAATAAAGGAACACCTTGAAAAAGGACACCCATTTGTGCTCCGTATGCTTGCAAAAACGGACGGTGAGCGCAAAATAAAGGTCACAGACCTTGTAAAGGGCACGTTGGAGCTTCCCGAAAACGACAAGGACGAAGTGCTTTTAAAAAGCAACGGAATCCCCACATACCACTTCGCGCACGCCGTTGATGACCATCTGATGGGCACAACGCACGTTGTAAGAGGTGAGGAATGGCTGCCGAGCTTGCCCCGACACATAATGCTTTTCGATTATCTCGGATTTAAAGCACCCAAATATCTGCATATTGCGCAGATAATGCGTCTTGACGAGGAAGGCAACAAAAAGAAGCTTTCAAAGCGTGACATGGGCGCATCGCTTGACGATTACGCAAAAATGGGCATCGCCCCCGAATGTGTAAGAGAATATATAATGACGCTCCTCAATTCAAACTATGAGGAATGGCACATGCAGAATCCCGACAAAACACCCGACGATTTCCCGTTCTCGATAAAGAAAATGAGCGTTTCGGGCTGTCTTTTCGACTTCAATAAGCTCACCGACGTTTCCAAAAACGTAATCTGCAAAATGACAGCCGACAAGGTGTATGAGGACACGGCAAAGTGGGCAGAGGAATTTGACAAAGAATTTTACGACATATTCACGAAATGCCCCGAATACGCAAAGAAGATACTTGCAATAGGACGCGGCGGCAACAAGCCCCGTAAGGACATTGCAACGTGGGCAGACGTTAAGCCTTACGTAAGCTACTTCTACGACGAGCTGTTTGCAAAAGAGGCTGATTTTGACGAAAAGTTTGATAAAGCCGACATCAAAAAGGCTTTGACGCTTTACCTTGAAAAATATAATAAAGATGCAGATAATTCCGCATGGTTCGATTCCATTAAGGAAATAGCTTCCGAAATAGGCTTCGCACCCGAAATGAAGCTGTACAAGAAGAACCCCGAGGAATACCGTGGCCATGTCGGTGACGTAAGCTCGTTTGTACGTCTTGCCGTAACGGGCAGAACAAACACACCCGACCTCTTTGAGATAATCTCCGTTATGGGTGAGGAAATGATGAAAAACCGTATTGAGAGCGCAATATCCTCTCTTAACTAAAACAAAGGCAGGAATAAAGATATGGAAAATACATCGAATTTCATACACGACATTATAAACAAAGACCTTGAAGCAAACCCCGAGCTCAAAATACACACAAGATTTCCGCCCGAGCCTAACGGATATCTCCACATAGGCCACTGCAAGGCGCTCGTTATCGACTTCGGCACGGCGAAAAAGTACGGCGGCATGTGCAATCTCCGTATGGACGACACGAACCCCGCAAAAGAGGATACGGAGTTTGTCGATGCTATAAAAGAAGACATTCACTGGCTCGGATTTGACTGGGACGACAGATTTTTCTACGGCTCGGATTACTTTGACGTGACTTACGGCATTGCCGAAAGACTTATAAAAGACGGCTTGGCATACGTTTGCGAGCTTACACCCGAACAGTTCAGAGAATACAGAGGCGACACGACGCATCCTGCGGTATCGCCCTATCGCGACAGACCTATTGAGGAAAACCTTGATCTTTTCCGCCGTATGCGTGACGGAGAATTTCCCGAGGGTAAATATACACTCCGCGCAAAGATAGATCTTGCATCGGGCAATTTCAATATGCGTGACCCCGTTTTGTACCGCATACGCTTCATTGACCACCACCGTCAGGGAAAAACGTGGTGTATATTCCCCATGTATGACTTCGCTCATCCTATTCAGGATGCAATAGAGGGTATTACACACAGCCTTTGCTCACTTGAGTATGAGGATCACAGACCTCTTTATAACTGGGTGGTTGAGCACGCAGGACTTGCGGGAAAGCCCCGTCAGATAGAGTTTGCAAGACTTAACGTGACGTACACGGTAATGAGCAAGAGATACTTGCGTTCGCTCGTCGAGGGCGGACTTGTTGACGGCTGGGACGACCCCAGAATGCCCACGCTTTGCGGACTTCGCCGCCGCGGATTTACCCCCGGCGCAATACTTGATTTCTGCGAAAGAATAGGCGTTGCAAAGTCAAACAGCACGGTTGACATTGAGCTTTTGGAGCACTGCGTGCGTGAGGAGCTTAACAAAACGGCACAGCGCAGAATTGCCGTGCTTGATCCCGTCAAGGTGACGATTACGAATTATCCTGAGGATAAAACGGAATATTTCACAGTAACGAACAACCCGAATGACGAAAGCGCCGGAACAAGACAGATTCCCTTCACACGTGAGCTTTACGTTGACAGAGAAGACGTTTCGACGAATCCTCCCCCCAAGTATTTCAGACTGAAAGAAGGCGGCGAGGTACGTCTTATGGGCGCGTATATCGTTAAATGCGACAAGATAATCACAGACGACGACGGCAACGTTACGGAGGTGCTTTGCACGGCTGATCTGCAGTCAGGCTGCGGCAACCCGTTTGACGGCAGAAAGATAAAGGGTACGATACACTGGCTGTCACAGGCGCACGCTGTAAAAGCAAACGTAATGCTTTATGACAGACTTTTCACGACACCCGATCCGTCAAATCTCCCCGAAGGTAAAACGTACAACGATTTTCTTAATCCCGACTCACTTAAAAAGCTTGATAACTGCTTTATGGAACCGTCACTTGCAGAAGCAAAGCCCGGCGATAAATTCCAATTTGTAAGAATGGGGTATTTCTGTCTTGATACAAAGAACGAAAACACCTTCAACAGGGTGGTAACGTTAAAAGACAGTTATAAAGTACAGTGATTATGAAAAATAAAATTCTCATTGGTTTTTATAACTACACGGTCATAGCAACGTATGCGGCGCTCGTGTTCGGCGTTTTCGGAATATATTCGGCAATGAAGGGCGATTCATTCGTGGCGATAGTGCTTTTGCTGCTTGCCGGCTCTCTTGATATGTTTGACGGAAGAATTGCCAAAACGAGAACGAGGACGGCTGATGAAAAGCACTTCGGAATACAGATAGATTCGCTGTGCGACCTCGTCAATTTCGGCGTATTACCGACGGTCATCGGTTGGTCGCTTGGTCTTAAAGGCTTAGGATTTACGGCACTTTTCGCGCTTTACGTCCTGACGGCGCAGATAAGACTTGCATATTTCAACGTTGACGAGTTCAACCGTCAGAACAAGACGACCGAGGGAAGAAAATACTACACGGGACTTCCCGTTACGTCCTCGGCACTTCTGTTCCCGTTCGTTTATACGTTCTCCGCACCCTTCGGTACGGAAGCCACGGCAATAGCGTACGGCATAATGACGTTCGTGTGCGCGGTGTTCTTCGTGCTTAATATAAGAATACCGAAGCCGCAGAAAAAAATGATAGCCTCATTCGCTGTGATCGGTCTTGCGATGCTTGCTTGCCTCATCTGTTTTAAGCTCAACGGAACGCTTTCATAAGCGTTTATGGTGATTTTGTATAAAAAGCGTATTTTATGAGAATATATGTTCTGCAATTTTTTTGAAATAAGCTATTGCAAAAAAAATAATAATGTGGTATAATTAATTCATCATATGCTATCCGCAGGATAGGTAAAATAGATTTTTTTTACATGTTTTTCCTCTATTTGCGATTCTCCTCCTTTTTGTTTATCGTACTGCGGATATTTGCTTCAAAAAAAACGCCCTCAACTTCGGGCGTTTTTTTGTTTTTTCTGAATACGTAAAATCTCCCTGTTAAAACAAGGAGATTTTTTAATTCGTTTAAAAATTAAATTTTAAACCTCAGCCGTTATTCTGAAGCTTTGCTTTCACTTCGTTCAGTTGTTCAAATATTCGCAGAGTCTTTTGATGTTCTTTGCCGTAGATCTTGCATGCCTGCGCATATATCTTTTCAAACAATTCCAGTGCTTTTTTATAATCACCCGTATCATAGCAAACAACTGCAATGTTGTTCAGCGTATTTAACGTATCAGGGTGTTCTTTGCCGAAAATTTTGCATCTTTGTGTATATACATTTTCATACGTTTCCAACGCTTTTTGGTATTGACCGAGGTTACCGTAAGTCACCGCCAAATTATTTGAAGAACTTAACGTTTCGGGATGCTCATTCCCAAGCGTTCGACATCTTATGCTGTATATTCTTTCTTTGATTTCCAACGCTTTACCGTGTTCGCCGGTGATACTGTAAATGAATGCTATACCGCTTAAGGCTGTCAATGAATACGGGTGTTCTTCGCCGAGAATATGACAAAACAGTGTATATGCCTTTTTAAAAATCCCCAACGCTTTGTCGTATTCATCAAGGGCGCTGCAAGTCAATGCGATATTATTTAAAGATATCAGTGTATACGGGTGTTCTTCGCCGAGAATTCGGCACTGCAGTGTATATGTCTTTTCAAAAAGCTCCAGTGCTTTGCGGTATTCACTGATATTGTAGTAAGTAGTTGCCAAATTGTTTAAAGCCGTTAACGTGGATTTATGTTCTTCTCCGAAGATTCGGCACCTCAGCGTATATGCCTTTTCCTCCATTTCCAAAGCCTTGCCGTATTCGCCCATGTCGCTGTAGGTAGACGCCAAATTACCCAAAGATTCTACCGTATCGGGGTGTTCTTCGCCAATTATCCTGCATCTCAACGTATACGCTTTTTCTTTCATTTCCAACGCTTTACGGTATTCTCCAACGTCGCTGTAAGCTATTGACAGACTGTTTAAAGATGTTAACGTATCAGGATGTTCTTCACCTAAAGCTCGGTATTTTATTGTATATACCTTTTCAAAAAGCATCAACTCCTTGCTGTATTCACCGTTGTGTCCGTAAGTATATGCCAGATTGTTTAAAGCTGTTAATGTGTCAGGGTGTTCTTCGCCCAAGGAATTACAAAGAAGGTCATATTTTCTCTGTGCCCAAATGAGCGCTTTTTTGTAATCTACGCTTGTGCCGACACCTTCGCTGTACATATCATATAATTTGTCTATTGCCTCTAAAAGGTCGGCTTCGGCGGCGCTTGTGATAAGCTCAATGGCGAATTCACGGTTTACTTCAACGTCAATACCGTCAAGGTAAGCAAGACCGATCAAGAAGTTGTGTTCAGGCGTGTTGTTTGTACTTGTTGCTATTCTGGATATAGTATCGACCAGACGCGCGCGGAATTCAGCATCATCGGATTTCAAATAATCGTTTATGTCGATAGCAGAAAGAGCGTCTTTGTCCGTTTTATCCATTTCAACGACAAAAATATCCGTGCCCTTTTCTTCCTTTTTCGTGCGCGCCATGGGAAGCTCTGTGGAAATTACGTAGTTATCACATTCTTCGCCTTTTTCATTGATCACCTTTTCTAAAAGTCTGGGTGTTACAAGAAGCGTAAACAGCTCACAGTCGTCGAGCATCTTTTCAATATTTTCTTTAAAGCTTTCGCCCGGTGTCAGAAATTCGTCAAACCAAATGGCAATATCACGGTATTCGGGATTACTGTGGATAAGGCGCATCAGCTCATTTGCATATTTTCTGTCCTTTTTGCGGTAGCTCAAAAAGATGTAAGCATCAAACGCCGCGCGGACACGCTTTGCCATTTCGTCGCTGATAAGCACCGATTCAAGATACTTTTTCAGTTTTTCTTTATAAGAAATTTCCGTTGTATCGGAGCTGAACGGGTTGAGATACTGTATCTCACCGAATTTATCGGGCAGTGAATAAATTACATCAATTCCAGACTCCATCATAAACGGCAAAATCGGTATATGTACCTTTTTTGCGTACTGAATGTCGTCATCCATTGCACGGTTCGGCTTTGATAACAGCTTGAGCGTAACGGGAACGACGAAAAGGTTGTTTCGTCCGAGGTCAATTTCCTTTTCGTCCTCGTTAATAGCTTCCGTCATATCCTCCGTATAGTAAATTGCGCAGTCGTGCGTTTTGAAAATATCATCGCATATTTTTTTGAAATACTTATCAAAATCATCGGGGTGGCAGGTAAAATATACCCTCGGCTTTTTACCGATGTCATTTTGATTTTTCGTCGCTACCTTAAAAACTGCCATAAAAATTCTCCCTTTTATATTTTGTACGACAATAACAAGCTGTTTTTACATTCTTCGCACCCATTATATCATAAGTATAAGTTTATTGCAACAAAAAATCAAGGCACGAATGCCTTGATTTTATTTTATAAAAATAAGTGGGAATACTGCAAATATACTCAAAGTGTGTTCAGATCAAACGGGGTACGCTGGTAGACGAAGAAGTTGAGCCAGTTGGAAAACAAAAGATTTGCGTGTGAGCGCCATTTGTTCGGCGGTCTTTTTTCGGGGTCGTCATCGGGGAAATAATTATAGGGAATATCGATTTCAAGTCCCTTGTTTTTATCTCTGAAATATTCAAGGGAAAGTGTGTTATAGTCGTATTCACAATGTCCCGTAATGAAAAAGCGGCTTTTTGCATCATCCGTGATAAGATACGCGCCGACCTTGTCGGAGGAAGCCAGAACGTTCAGATTGAACGCCGCCTCCAACTCATGCTCGTTTATCGCGGTGTGGCGCGAATGAGGAGCTAAAAACGTTTCGTCAAATCCGCGTACGATGGGGTGCTTCGGCTCGTGAACTTTATGCTCAAATATGCCGAAAGCCTTTTTGTCAAGCGGATATTTATTTATTCCGTAATAATAGTAAAGTGCCGCCTGTGCCGCCCAGCAAATGAAAATCGTTGAGCAGACGTTCTTTTCTGCCCATTTGAATATCCTGCAAAGCGCATCCCAGTAATTTACGTCCTTGAAGTCAAGGTTTTCAACGGGTGCGCCCGTTATGATAAGACCGTCGAATTTGCGGTCGCATATATCGTCAAAATCGGCATAGAACAGCCCCATATGCTCCTCAGAGTAGTTCTTTGACACGTGTCTGTCTACACGTACGAGTGTAAGCTCAACCTGTAAGGATGTATTTGAAAGCAAACGTACGAGCTGTGTTTCGGTGACTTCTTTCGTGGGCATAAGGTTCAGCACCGCAATTTGCAAAGGACGTATATCCTGCGTTTCGGCGCGGAGCTTGTTCATTACAAATATATTCTCACTTCTCAGTATCTCCGCCGCGGGAAGCCCGTCGGGTATTTTTATAGGCATAGTAACCTCCTTTAAAATATGCAGTTCTAACAGTTTACCATAAAATTTATATTTTTTCAATAATGTGAATGTAAATTTTAAAAATACCGTTGAATTGTGCGAAAAAAAATTATACAATTAAAAAAAATTTAATCTCGTATGCAATAAAATGAACAGTTTACGCATTTAATTATTGACGGAGGAAAGAAGCTATGCTGTTTTTCGCAATTATTTCGTCGCCGAAAGAAAACGAAAATACAAAAACCGAACGATACCCACAGCTTGAATCATATATTGCAAAAACCGCCGAGGGCGACACGGAGGCGCTTGCAAGGTTATATGAGCAAACGAAGGGCGCGGTTTACGGCTTTGCCCTGTCAGTTTTGAAAAACACCCACGATGCAGAGGACATACTGCAGGACACGTACATAAGGATATACAATTACGCGCATACGTACAAGGCTTCGGGAAATCCCATGGCGTGGATACTTGAGATAACAAAAAATCTCGCCTATATGTTGCTTCGCAAAAAAAACCGCGAGGAGCCTGCGTCGGACGATGAAACGGAGCATTTTTTCTCCGAGGATTTTTCGCACGATACAGCCCAAACGCTCTCGGTCACCCAAGCGATGCTGAGACTTTCCGATGCCGAAAGGCAGATAATAACGCTTCACGCCGTAACGGGGCTGAAGCACAGAGAAATCGCAAAGCTGCTCGGTATGCCGCTTGCAACGGTGCTTTCAAAATACAACAGATCGATAAAAAAACTAAAGAATATGCTGGAGGAATGAAAATGGAAAACATTGAAAAAAGACTTAAAAAAGAAATAGACGAGTCAACTCCTGACGTGCTTGACGGTATTTTGTCCTCCTGCAAAGAAAGGAAAAGAGGTATGACAATGAAAAAACAAAGAAAATTACTCCCTATAGTAGCCATGGCGGCATCGTTTGCCATCATTTTCGGTGCGGTGTTCGGCATAATAATGCACACAAATTCAAACGCAGTTGATTCCGTTGTTTCAATAGACGTAAACCCGAGCGTTGAGCTTAAACTTAACAAAAAAGAAAAGGTCGTATCCCTTAACGCGGTAAACGACGACGGAGAGGAAATTCTGAAGGATACCGACATTGTCGGTATGAGTGCCGAGACAGCCGTTGAAACCCTTCTTTCCGAAATGACAGATAAGGGATATATAGACGCGGATAAAAATTCCGTTCTCATATCCGTTCAGAACAAGAGCAAGGAAAACGCAGATAAGCTTTCCGAAAAGCTTCTCAATTCCGCTTACAAATCTATGGGCGAAAAGAACGGCAGTGGCGCTGTTATAACGCAGTCGCTGTCCGAAAACGAGGATTCCGCACGCGCACTTGCTGAGGAATACGGACTTTCCTACGGCAAAGCAAAGCTCATAACGAAGATAATGGAAAAAGACAGCCTGCTTACACCCGACAAGCTTGCGGGACTTCATATGAACGACCTCAATCTTCTTATACAGCAGAACGGTATTGAGCTCGATGAGGTAAAACGCAGAGGTCAAGCGAGCGATGCAACGTATATAACAGCTGACGCGGCAAAGCTTGCCGCACTTGCAGAGGCGGGAATTACAGAGGAAAACGTAACGAAGCTTAAAGTCAAGATGGACTGCGAGCACAGAGTTATGGTATACGAGGTTGAATTCACGTATGACGGCATCGAATACGAATACGAAATACACGCAACAACCGGCGAAATACTTGATTCGGAGATAGAAAAAGACGATGACAAGGGCAACAGTCAGGGCAAGCTTCCGAACGTTGACACGTCAACTTTCATAGGTGAGGATGCGGCACTTGCGAAGGCAACGGCGGCATTTACAGCCGTTGATACGTCCGCGATTGCCGATTCCAAGGTAAAGCTTGACGAGGACGACGGTGTTTACGTTTACGAAATAACCTTGAAGACAGACAGCAAAAAATATGAATACGAAATAGACGCAAAAACAGGCGAGGTGCTGTCAAATTCCGTCAAGAACATAAACAAAGGCGAGGGTGGAAACAAAGGCAACGGTAATGCCCAAGAAAATGGCGGCGCACTTGTTCAGGACAGCTACATCGGCGAGAACAAAGCGCTTGAAATAGCTATTGCAGACAGCGCACTTTCCGAAGCCGACCTTATGCATAAAAAGGCAAAGCTTGACAATGACGACGGTATAGTTGTTTATGAAATAACGTTGAAAACGGCTACTGAAAAGCACGAATATGAAATAGATGCAAAAACAGGCAACATACTTGAATCAGAGCATGACAAACACCATAACGGCAGATAATTATTTATAACCGCATAAAAAATCAAGGCGCGCTGCCTTGATTTTTTATTGCAATAAATTTACGTTTATGATATAATGGGTGCGAAAAAAGCAAAAACGGCTTGTTATATGTCGTACAAAATATAAAAGGGAGAATTTTTATGGCAGTTTTTAAGGTAGTGACGAAAAACCAGAATGACATCGGTAAAAAGCCGAGGGTGTATTTTACCTGCCACCCCGATGATTTTGATAAGTATTTCAAAAAAATATGCGATGCTATTTTCAAAACGCACGACTGCGCAATATATTATACCGAGGATATGACACAGGCGATTTCCGAGGATGAAAAGGAAGTTGACCTCGGACGAAACAACCTTTTTATCGTTCCCGTTACGTTCAAGCTGTTATCAAAGCCGAACCGCGCGATGGATGATGACATTCAGTATGCGAAAAAGGCGCACATACCGATATTGCCGTTTATGATGAAGCCGGGACTTGATATACTTTACTCAAAGTCAGAT
>JAZRTS010000067.1:0-1799 GCA_045652135.1 Eubacteriales bacterium
CACTATCCCGCAAAAACGTATATACGCTGTCGGACTCGGCAGCGCACCTATGAAGGAGAGAATTATGATGTTGACATCTAAACAGAAAAACAAATGGCTTTGCCTCGTTCTTGCCGTAGTTCTTGCATTAAGCGCCGTTGGATGTTCATTCGGCTCGTTGAACGAAAAAGAAACAAGCGCAGCTGACACAAAAACAGAAAATACCGAAAAAGATACAAGTTCGGAAGAAACATCGGAAGATACAAAGGATATAGCGGAAGAAACAACGGATGATGCAACCGAAGAAACGAAAGAGCCCGTTGATATGGAAAACCTCTTACTTTACGATTACGCAAAGGAAAATACGAATAACAGCTTGATATATGAGGGCTATACGGTAGAATATATTGTTAACGGCTATGATGACGATGTATTTGATTTTCACATACATCTTCCGCAAATAAGTGATAAATCACCTGCAAGTGAAAAATGGAATGCTGATATTGCCCAAAAATACAGCACCGAATATGACGAACAATTAAGACGAACAGCAGAAGAAAAAAATGATAATTTCTTTGCAACGGTAACGTGGGAATCTATAACGACAGGTGATGTGGTAACCGTTTCTATCTCCAACTCAAGAGCCCTGATGTATTCCGATGCTGTCGCTTCTTCTCACGATATATACCATTACGATACAGTAAACAAAAAATTCCTTACAACAAATGAGTTTCTTGCTTATTATGCAGAAGGTGAGTTTGCAGGTTATACACTTTCCGATATTCTTGAGGTTATGAACAAAACTTGCTATACAGCAGGGGAAGAAGGCGATATTGCTTCGTTGACAGAAAAGGACATCTACGGTGTCATCCCCTCTGTTTTAGGCGACGGCAGTTTTGACGTGGTATATCAAGGCTATACAGCAGGTCCGGCAGTAGTAGGATATACAGGAAGAATTTTGTTCCGAGACTATTCCATACACACCTCAAAAGATCCCCAAACAGATAAAATGCAATCGTACACATATCATTATGTTTATTCGGGCAAACGCTGCCGATGTGAAGTGTCAGATGAACCTACGGGATACAGCCTTATGCTTATCCAGTATCCTGAAGATGCACGTGCCGCCGAAAGAAAAGATTATGTTGATGATTTGATATTAACGGAATATATCGACTTTAATATTGCACGCTTAACTGACGGAAGGGTATATTTGCAAAGTGCTAACACCGGAATTTTGCAAAAGATTCCTTTTGAAGATTATGATGAGTAAATTTCGCAAACACAAAAGCGACCGTACAACATTGTTGTGCGGCCGCTTTTTATTTTAATGAATAATTTGTAAATTACACATCAAATGTGTTGACAAATGTCTACACACGTGCTATATTGATTGCATAGTAAACAAACGTCGACAGTTGGAGGACTATATGGGGAATATTACATTATCCGATGGCGAATGGAAGATAATGAAGCTTTTATGGGCATCACCGTCACTTTCGTATAGTGTGGCTTTGCGGCTCGGTAATTGTGGCGGCTTGCTTTATAATCGCAAGTGTTACATACAACAGACGGCTTTGCAAAAATCGCAAGCTGTATAAACCCGTGCGCGGTACAAAGGTGTATATTTCAACAAGCGCCGATGTTCCGTGTATTGCAGGGTTCATTCCCTCTATCTACATTACGCCCGAAGCGGCAAACAGTGATTCTGAAAGACTTATTATCATTCACGAGTATTTACACCTCCGCCACGGTGACCATATATGGTCTGCTGTCAGAGCACTTGCACACATTGTCTTTTGGTGGAATCCGCTTGTGTG
>JAZRTS010000068.1:0-6304 GCA_045652135.1 Eubacteriales bacterium
CTGTTTCGGGGAAAGCCGTTACGGGCGCCTGCGTCTGCGGCGTTTGTGTTACAGGTACTTCGGTTTCCGCTGTTTGTGTTTCATGTGTGTCTGTTTGCACACCTTCCGTATCGGGTAATTGCGTTTCAAAAACGGTTACAATATCTGCCGAAATGTCATCGCTTACCGACTCTGCGCCGTGATCATTCGGAAGACAGCCTATTAAGGTCAATATAAAAACAGATACGATAAATATACTGCTCAACCGTAAAAGTGTTTTTTTCATAAATAGATCCTCTTTACATATAAGATACATCTTTATTATACATAGAATTATCATTTTTTCAAGTCGTAAAAAATATTTACTTTAGATTGACAAATCCAAACAGTTATAGTATAATCAATTAAACTTAAAACTTTCTTGCGTACGGAGTTCTTGTGATCTTTTGTCTTATTTTGCTTTCAGCGTGCGCAGTCAGTTGAATAATCGGTGTGATAACGAAAAAAATGAGGAAACATAATTAATGAAAAGAAGCATTTTAACATATTACTGATAGCAATATGTATTGTTTTGATTTTTCAGCTATTTCTCTTTTTGTAATTGCAACGGGAAGCAAAAACATCATCTCAGGTGCCGATCTTCCTACGCTTATTTTTGTCTTCACTCATGAAAAAACGGGGTATATTCCTCACTCACCTTTTGCGGTGTAATCTTCATTATCTCATCATTTGTTATTGCTTTAACCCAAAGAAAAAATAACTCAAAATTAACAAATGCTGTTCTTCTCTCTGTATTTAAAACTCTTTTGAAGTACAATTTAAAATACTCAACTGCCACCGGGTAGTGAGATGCAAAAAGCATCCGTTTACACATCGTTAGGTCTTTGAAGATGTGTCTGCGGATGCTTATTTTAAGGAGGTATAAATTGAAAAACTATTTCTCAAGATCCGAGATAATTTTATGGTCTTCATCTGTTTTGCTGATAATTATATCTTTTTGCCTTTTTGACAAAGAAAATTTTATGACACTCACCGCATCGTTGATAGGTGTGACGTCACTTATATTTAACGCAAAGGGTAATCCGTTCGGGCAATTACTGATGGTAATATTCAGTATTTTATACGGAATCATATCCTACACATTTGCTTATTACGGCGAGATGATAACATATCTCGGAATGACAATGCCTATGTCAGTATTTGCGCTTATCTCCTGGCTGAAAAACCCCTATAAGGGTAACAAAGCCGAGGTTGAAGTGAACAGCGTACACAAAACGGAAATATTGTTTATGTGCATTATTACCGTTTTTGTAACTGCGATATTTTACTTCATTTTAAAGTTTTTTAATACCGCCAATATTATCCCAAGCACCATTTCCGTTACAACAAGTTTTATTGCCGTATATCTGACATTCAGAAGAAGTCCGTGGTTTGCACTCGCCTACGCTTCAAACGATATTGTACTGATAGTACTGTGGATAATGGCAAGCATTCATGACACACGGTATATTTCCGTTGTTGTTTGCTTTTTTGCATTTCTCGTTAATGACATTTACGGTTATGTAAATTGGCGCAGAATGAAGGCAAGGCAAGGCAAAAGTTAACAATTTCGGTATTGAAAAAAATATGCAACTATGTTACATTGACCGTAAATTTAAATTTCCGGGAGATATAAAATATGACAAAATTATTTAAAAACAGCATATTCAAAAGCTTTTTATCGGCAATATTATTTGCTGTAGTTTATTCACTTATTTCTTTCATAGATAAAGGGAATGTAGAAGTCAAGACGGTACTTATATCAACGATATCATACTTTATTGTAATGTCTCTGTTTTATTTTATCGGTTCAAAGCTCAAAGGTAACAATAAAAACTGATAAAGAGAATTGCATATATGAAAAAATTGATAGTATTCGTTTCAATATTAACTTGTATGCTTGCTTTGGCGGGATGTAATAATTCAACGAAAAACTTACAAAATAAATTCCCTGAATACTATAATCTCGACACATTCAAAGGTATTGAAGTCTACGTGTGGCAAACAGAAAACGACGAGTATATGTGCGGTGCTTTGAACGGAACAAATGGAAACAAGACATTTGAAGAAATATCGCAATTAGCATCAAACGGTGCAACTATCGAAGAAATGCAGAATATTCTTGCATCATACGACGTTGATAAAGAAGAAATATCTATAATACCTATAAAAATCTTTACAGATCATTTTGAAATTGCAACTGCTGATCTTATAAACATCAAAGAGGTGTTTTGGGAAAACTGACTGATTCCGACAAGTCTGAAAACATAACATACTGTACCTTACAGAAAAAGGTACTGAAGTAGTACGAACAAAATTGCTCGTACTACTTTTGTTTTTTCTTTGCTTTTGCCGCTTGTTTTCGGCACGGCAAACCACCGCCATACGGTATTATGATCGGTAACATATTAATTTTGGTGATTCATATTGAAAAATCATCATACTTATGATATACTGAAAATGCAAGATAAGTTCAAAAAACAGGAATTCGGCGAGGTGATATACGTGAAATCAAAGCAAAAGAAAATGATCGCACCGATCGTTGTATCCGTAATCATAATATTATATTGTATTGTTTACTTTGGCTTTTTAATCTCAATGTTTGACGGCATCTGGAAATATATATTGGGAGTAATTCCCTTTCTGCTGTCAGCGGTAATGGTCAATGTATGCATAGAAAGAATCAGAGAAATAAGAAAGGGTGAAGAAGATGATATTAGTAAATACTGATTACATCAGCGGAAAAGAACTTGAAACATTGTCTCTTGTCAAGGGCAGCACGATTCAATCAAAACACATCGGAAAAGATATTACTCAAAGCTTTAAAACATTGGTAGGCGGAGAGCTGAAAGCCTACAATGAAATGATGACCGAAGCCAGAGCTCTGGCTACCAAGAGAATGGTTGCCGAGGCAGAAGCCTTGGGCGCAGATGCAATTGTAAATATACGTTACGCATCCGCCGCTGTTATGCAAGGAGCTGCAGAAGTTATCGTATACGGTACAGCGGTAAAATTTATTAACAAGTAAGCCAAATTTAAATTTACTCGAACAGATTAAAAGCGGAGGTAACTGCCTCCGCTTTCCTTGTACTTTCCCCTTTTGACCGTTTTTAACGATCGATGAGGAAATCACCGCACCAAAGGTGACAGAGAAGCCGAAACACCCCGACTAACCCAAGCAGGGGAAACATTCGGGGTAAAATGTTCGCCGGAACAATCAACCCATCCGGGATGACGGCAAAAGATAAATTCAAAATATCTATGAGAAAAAACGAAATATCCTAATAGAATTTTTTTGACCTATTTGTGAAGATTTGAGCGCTTTACTTGAAAAAATTGCATACTTATGATATACTGTATATGTGTAAACAGTTCGAAAAAACGGAATTTGACAAAGGAGTGTGATTGTATGAAAAGAATATTTGCTTTAGTTTTGGTGATGATATTAATTGTTTCTATATGTGCTTGCAATAATTCACAGTTACCTAACGATGACAACAAACAAACACAAAGCGAAGACACTCAGCAACCACAAAACAACGACTTATCCCAACCTGTAACCAAGCTTGAATTTTGGATAGCCGAAAATGTTGATGATGTTGATTTTTCAAAGTATCAAATAAAATATGGCATGAAGGGCGGAACAGAATACTACGGCACAGGATATGTTCCGACTGTTGATGAATACGGGCAACAGGTCGACCCCAAACATTGTGTTATTTATACAGTAACCTCTTACCCCGACTATGCGAACCAGGAGCAACACATAACGCAGATTTATATTACAGACCCTAAAATTGAATTCTATGGTATCACGCTAAATTCATCTTTTGAAGATTTTGAGTATTATATCCAAAACCAAGGCTTTGAGATAACACATTCAAATGAAAACAGCCGTACCGCCGAAAAAGGCAAATATTCTGTTACTATTACCAAAGAATGGATTAGAATTCGTGTTGAGGTTGAAAATAAGGATGGCATAATTTTCTAATCATCAAATTCCAACATGTCGAATAGTTAAATAGAGAAAGAGCGGAGGTAACTGCCTCCGCTTTCCTTGTATTTTCCCCTTTTGACCGTTTTTAACGGTCGATGAAGAAAACACCGCACCAAAAGTGACAGAGAAGCCGAAACAACCCGACCGACCCAAGCAGGGGAAACATTCGGGGCGAAATGTTCGCCGGAACAATCAACCCATCCGGGGTGACGGCAAAAGATAAATTCAAAATATCTATGAGAAAAAACGAAATTTCCTAATAGAATTTTTTTGACCTATTTGTGAAGATTTGAGCGCTTTACTTGAAAAAATGGCATACTTTTGATATACTGTATATGTGTAAACAGTTCGAGAAAACTGAATTTGATTAAGGAGCATATTTTATGAAAGGTATAAACGTTACATTGACAATTCTATTTTGTATTTTTGCTGTTTTTTCTGCCATTGTTTTTCTTTTTGGATTGTATATGCTAATAAACGGTTCGTTGGAAATGTTTCCAACGGAAGAACAAATGGAAAAAATCCGCATTATCGGGTGGTTGCTTGCAGTTATCGGTACCATTCTTGAAGCAGTATCCGTGACAGTTCTTTGTAAAATCAACAAGAGAAACAAGAATTGATTTTTAAAGTTAACAAATTTCAATATATCGAACAGATAAGGAGCAGAGGTCTAAACCTCTGCTCCTGTTGTTTTGCTCTATAATTGCCCTGTGGTTCATTTTAAGCGATGCTGCTGTGGGTATTCACCTTAAATTGTGCTGCGTGGGCATTCGAGGAGTTCGCAGAACGAACTCCTGTGGTCGTATCACAGGGCAAAAAATTGAGGTATTCCGTAATTAAAAGCGGAATACCTCATTTTATTATATTTGATTATTTAGCGAAATATCTTTCAAGAAGACCCGCAAATGCCTTGCCGTGTCTTGCTTCATCTCTTGCCATTTCGTGAACTGTGTCATGGATAGCGTCGAGGTTGAGCTCTTTTGCTTTCTTTGCAAGCTCAAACTTGCCGAGTGTTGCGCCGTTTTCAGCCGCTACACGCATTTCAAGGTTCTTCTTTGTGGAATCTGTAAGCTCTTCACCGAGAAGCTCTGCAAACTTTGCAGCGTGCTCTGCTTCTTCGTAAGCTGCCTTTTCCCAATACAAAGCGATTTCGGGATAGCCTTCTCTTGCGGCAACACGTGCCATTGCAAGGTACATACCAACCTCGGAACATTCGCCCATAAAGTTAGCGCGGAGTCCGTCCTTGATATCTTCGGGAACGTCTTTTGCGATACCTACAATGTGCTCTGCAGCCCATGTGAGCTTGTTTTCAACAACT
Source organism: Eubacteriales bacterium (assembly GCA_045652135.1). Taxonomy (GTDB): domain Bacteria; phylum Bacillota; class Clostridia; order Oscillospirales; family CAG-272; genus RGIG7213. Next base: position 5,334 of record JAZRTS010000068.1, read on the forward strand.
TCTTCAAAACGGTCGTCACCCTTCACCTTGCATCTGGGGCACTCTGCGGGAATACCGTCTGACATAATGATCTCTCCACATACTTTGCATCTGTACTGTTTCATAATTTTTTCCTCCAAAAATCAATTATTAATTATTTTTATTAACTCTTCTGTCGGGATATTCACATCTACCATCATTCTTATTGTAAGCCGTGAAAGTCTTTCTTTTACTATTCCGTTCACGCTTGCAAAAACATTGTGATATCTGCACCTGCTTTTATCGGGATTATTCAGGCAGTCGTGCGTAGATAAAAGGCATTTTGAAATTGCTATTTCCCCATCAACTGCTTCGATTATGTCTGAAACCGTCAAATCCTCAGCTGATTTCAAAAGCTCATATCCGCCGTTTACACCTCTCTTTGAGCAAACGATCTCCTCGCTTACGAGCTTACGCAGTATTTTCATTGCAAACCCGTGAGGGACCTTAACGCTTTCAGATATTTCAGGTGTGCGGACAAGACCTTTTTGAGCCAAAAGACTTACGATCCTTATTGCATAATCTGCTTCCTGTGTTATCCTCATAAAGCCTCCCTTGAATCTATACCTTTTTGGTACAGTTTTATTATACACAAACAATACTGATTTGTCAATACCTTTTTTCAATTTTTTTCGGATTTTTTTGATTTTTTTGCTTTTTTGGTCATTTTAAAGAGTTTGTTGCAAATTACACCAAATCCTCTCTGTTTTAGCGACAAAATTCGCACAGTTTCTGTGCTTTCGATAACACTTTTTGCTCGTTTTTAATTGTAAAAACGCTTTAAAATTTCGCCTTTTATTTGTAAAGTTCCTTTAGAATCCAAGTGTTTTCTCGTTTTTTCAAAAAACAGTCTGTATCAGCAGCATATACGCCACCGTTCCGCCCGCAATCGATAGAAGCATCTGCCGTTTCCACAAATGCAAAAGCACCACAAAAACAATGGCGATCAACTC
>JAZRTS010000069.1:0-2150 GCA_045652135.1 Eubacteriales bacterium
AGAAAGGTATTCGGTGAAAAAGGTCTTGAAGATTTGCTTAACAAGGCCGAGGAAATCAAACAAGCAAAATTGCGTGATAAACGCAAAAATTACGAAAGGTAGGAAAACACTATGGAACAATTAGCAAAGTTTATTACAGATCAAAGAACAGTGCTCAAATACGAACTGTGCGGTGATTACTATATCATCGCCGGTGAGGATGAACCCGAGCGTGAGCCAATCGGCGTATGGGGTCAACGGCATTTGAAACACATTCAAAAGCACAGTAAAGCTTTTTATAACAAAATGCTTACCGAACGTACTCTTTACAATTATCTTTTACAATTCGATCGCGATGCAGAAGAAATGTTTAATCTCTTGGTCAATCAAATGGCTGAACGTGAGGGCGTGACCGAGCAACTAAAAGAATACAACCAAATGGAGTGGGTTGCTCGGATGAATAACATCCGCAGCAGAGCCACGGAAATCGTAAACAACGATATTATCTACAATTAACCGAAGCACGGCGGCAGGGAGGTTTATTCTCTCTGCCGCCATTCTTTTTGCCCAAAACTTATTTTACTTCGATTTTACACCGGTTTGCTTACGGATTTTACTACTAAAACTTATAATATAGGCGTACTCAAGAGAAAAGTGCAAAAAATAAATGTCAAAGGAGACATAGAAAATGAAAAAGATTATTAGTTTACTCACAGTAGCAGTTTTGTTTCTTTGCGCACTTACCGGATGTGGTGGAAACAAAGAGGCGGTCGCAACAGACGGCTCCACATCAATGAACAAAGTTATCGGTGCTTTAGGCGAAGCCTTTGAAGCCGATAGCGGTATCACCGTAACCTACAATGCAACCGGCTCCGGTGCAGGTATTCAGGCGGTTCAGGAAGGCAGATGCGACATTGGTCTTGCAAGCCGCAACCTCAAAGACGAGGAAAAAGCAAACGGTCTTGAAGGAACAATCCTTGCTTACGACGGCATCGCAATCATTGTAAATCCTAACAACCCCGTAAGTGACCTCAACGTTGAAACTATCGCAAAGATCTACACCGGCGAAATCAAGAATTGGAAAGAAGTTGGCGGCAACAATGCCGAGATCGTACTCATCGGTCGTGAAGCAGGCAGCGGTACAAGAGATGGCTTTGAGTCTATCACCGATACCGAAGATAAGTGTCAATACCGTCAGGAACTGACCTCTACCGGTGATGTTATCACCACCGTAGCAAGCAACTCTGCGGCAATCGGTTATGCTTCCCTCGCTTCTGTTAAAGATACAGTAAAGGCTCTTAAGGTTGACGGTGTTGTCGCAAGTGAAGAAACTATCAAGGACGGCAGTTACGTTGTACAGCGCCCCTTCGTTCTCGTAACCAAGAAGGACGCAACTCTTTCCGAAAGTGCTCAGAAGTTCTTTGACTACATTACTTCCGAAGCGGCAAACGAAATCATCAGCAGCGCAGGTGTCGTTCCTGCAAACTAAGGGAGCTTAAGCGACGGCGGGTATCTGCCGCCGCTTATTCCCATTGAGGTTAGAATATGAAGAAAAACAAATTATTGGAGAATATCGTACACGGCATATTCCTCATACTCGGGCTCATAACAGTTGGATGCGTTTTGCTTATTACGGTATATTTGATTATATCGGGCATTCCTGCCATTAAGGAAATCGGACTTTTTAATTTCCTTTTCGGCAAAGAGTGGGCACCCACCGCCGCCGAGCCGAAATACGGAATACTGCCTTTTATACTGACAAGCGTATACGGGACGGCAGGTGCAATACTGATTGGTGTGCCGATCGGCTTCTTTACCGCTGTGTATCTTTCCAAAGTAGCAAACAAGAAGGTCAGAGCCGTTATTGAAGCCGCTGTCAACCTGCTCGCAGGTATTCCTTCGGTTGTGTACGGTCTTGTTGGTATGCTAGTACTCGTGCCGGCGATCCGTGAGATTTTCAATGTGCCGGACGGAGCAAGTTTACTTGCGGCAATTATCGTACTTGCGATTATGATACTGCCGAACATTATAAAAGTGTCTATCACGGCGCTGGATGCTGTACCGAAGGAATATGAAGATGCTTCTCTTGCTCTTGGCGCAACACCTACCGAAACCTTTTTCAAGGTGTCTGTCCCTGCCGCAAAAAGCGGTATTGCCGCCGCTGTGGTGCT
>JAZRTS010000070.1:0-17813 GCA_045652135.1 Eubacteriales bacterium
CCGCACACCAGCTCATCGGGGTATTTTGAAAACTTGGGAATGAACAGTGCAGGGGAGAATTTCACGCCTTTAAGTCCAAGACAGTTAAGCTCATTTGTGAATTTTATCGGGTCAACGTACGGCGCACCTACGGTTGTAAACGGTGTTGTCGTTCCTCGGCCCTCGGATGCATTCGTTCCCGACAGCATACAAGTGCCGTTATATGCGACGATAGAATCCATTGTAGGCAGATTGGGGCTGGGCTTGATGAAAGGTACACCCGTGTCCTCGAAGTACATATCACGGCTCCAATTCAGAAGCTCAACTATATGAAGCTCACAGCCGAGGTTATACTCTCCGTTGTAAAATCTTGCAAGCTCACCAAGCGTCATTCCGTGACGGATAGGCACTGACGTCATACCGATGTAAGACGAATACTTCATATCAAGGCAGTTGCCTGCGACCTTGCCGCTTATCGGATTAGGTCTGTCAAGTAAAACAAGGGGTTTGTTAAGTGATGCACACGTTTTCATAGCGCAAAACAGCGTTGATGCGTATGTAAAATAACGTGATCCGACGTCCTGCATATCAAAAACGATAATGTCAACATCTCCGATAGCCCCCGAGGCATCCGACCCCTCGGCTTCCTTGCCGGGTGTTTCAAGTAAGTCCTTATAAAGGCTGTGCATAGGTATTCCCGTGTATTTGTCAATACCTCCGTCAACCTTTTCGCCGGGGCCGAGTGCGCCCCACACCCCGTGCTCAGGCGCAAAAAGCGCCGTTACGTTAAATGATTCTTTCATTATATCCACCGTGAAACGGTAATCCGATGAAATGCCCGACACGGCAGAGATCAGCCCTATTCTTCCCGAACGTAAAAATTTATATATCTTTTCTTCTTTTATTCTGTCTATACCGACAAGCGTTTTCATATAGCGCCTCCGAATTGCTTTTTTGTAATTATAACCCATAAGCGTTTGTTTGTCAACTCAATATGTAAAATGATAAATTTACATTTTATTCATTATTTTTCATATCAATATATTGCAAAGCGGGGGATTATATTGTATAATAAAAAGGCTATTTAAATATTAAAATGGAGTTGTATATCAATGCTTAACAATTTTCTTACAGCAACAACGCCCGGAGGATCCGGACTTTTTTCGATAGTCCTCATCGTTGTGATGATCGTTGTTTTCTATTTCTTTGTTATCAGACCGCAGAAAAAACAGGAAAAGGAAGTTTCCAAGATGCTCGACGAGCTTTCTGTGGGTGATGAAATAACGACGATCGGCGGTATTATCGGCGAAATCGTCAGCATAAAGGACGAAACAGTGCTTATCGAATCCTCACGTGACAGAACGAGAATCCGTATTCTCAAGGGTTCTATCAAGTGCGTTGACGTGAAAGCGTCCGAAAAATAATCATAAAAATACCGTACTCCGAATATAATGGAAACAAAAAAATGTTCGGAGGGCAAAAATGAACGGTAATGACCGCAAAGACGGTGGAACAGTAGGTAAGATATTCAAAAACGGGCTTGTGTCCCTCGGTGCTTCGTACGCTTTATGCGCCGTTTTAACGGTGCTGTGTACCGGATTTTCTATGATGACGGAGCATCCGAAAAAGCTTTTATTCCTCGGTAGATGTATATTTTTCATAGGTGCCGCCGTATGCGGATTTATCTCCGGAAAAATGACCGGAAAGAAAGGACTTTTGTGCGGACTTGTTTCGGGTTCAATGTATTGTCTTACGGAAATATTACTGTCAGCTATCGTGTGCGGAATAGGTAACGGATCTGACCTTTTGTTGCCTCTTACGGGAATTCTCGTGTCAGTTCTTACCGCTTGTATCGGTTGCACTGGCTCATCGCCTAAAAGCTCGGCACCGACAGGTATAAAAAGAAAAAAGACCGCCCGCTTCCACGGCGGTTACAATAAATGAAAACTGAAAGGATATACTAAAATGAAAAACGTAAAAACACTTAACAAGACAACATACGCAAAGAATGCAGCAGGCGCAGGCTGCGGAGAATGCCAGGCTTCCTGCCAGTCAGCTTGTAAGACATCTTGCACGGTTGCTAACCAGAAGTGCGAAAATAAGAGCAAGACAGAAAGCAAATAATGGTACATATTTTTTGCCAGAACGGTTACAAATTGGCATTGGACAGCGAATCCGGCGCTGTCCATATTTTAAGCGATATTGCGTATTCTATCCTTGAAAAATTCCCCGAGGGATTACCTGTATCATTTGATGATGTGCCGGAATTTGAAGGTTTTTCCAAGGAAGATGTAAAAGAGGCTTATGAGGAGCTTTGTCAGCTTCGTGATGACGGTGCGCTTTTTTCAGAGCCTGTCATAACAAAACCTCTTAAATATACCCCCGGTGTTTCACCTATAAAGTCGATGTGTCTTCACATCTCGCACGACTGTAATATGAGATGCCGTTACTGCTTTGCAGACGGTGGTGACTATAAGCGTGCAAGAGGACTTATGAGTTATGAGTGCGGATGCCGTGCTATTGATTTTCTTCTTGAAAAATCAAAGGGGATAAAGAATCTGGAGCTTGACTTTTTCGGCGGTGAGCCGCTTTTGAATTTTGACGTTGTCAAAAAGCTTGTGGCTTACGGACGTGAAAAGGAAAAAGAATACGGCAAAAATATCCGTTTCACAATAACGACAAACGGTGTTTTGCTTGATGATGAATCCATCGCTTTCATCAATGAGCATATGTCCAATGCCGTGCTTTCCATTGACGGCCGCCGTGAGGTGAACGACTATATGCGTCCTTTGGCAAACGGATGTGGAACGTACGACAAGATACTTCCGCTTTACAAGAAGCTTACGAAGGACAGAACGATGGACTGGTACGTCAGAGGTACGTATACAAGACGTAATCTCGACTTTGTAAACGATGTGCTTTGCCTTGCCGATGAGGGTTTTGCGAATATTTCCGTTGAGCCTGTTGTTTTGCCCGATGAAAGTGAGTTTGCTATCCGCCGTGAGGATCTTCCCACGATTTATGCGGAATACGACAAGCTTGCAGACGAGATGATAAAGCGTGAAAAAGAGGGAAAAGGATTCACCTTCTTCCACTTTATGATCGACCTTGATGCAGGCCCCTGCGTTTATAAGCGTACAAAGGGCTGCGGATGCGGCGCGGAATACGTTGCCGTAACTCCTAACGGCGACATTTACCCTTGTCATCAGTTTGTTGAGCATACGGAAATGAAGCTCGGCAACATTTTCGATGACACATTCAACGGCGAAATTTCTTCAGCTTTTGCTGATTGTAACATTCTCACAAATGAAAAATGCAAGGAATGTTGGGCGAGATATTTCTGCGGCGGAGGTTGCTGTGCGAATAACTACAATTTCCACAAGGACATAAAAGAGCCTTATGAAATAGCCTGCGACCTTGAGAAAAAGCGTGTCGAATGTGCTATTGCTATCAAAGCGGCACTTGCCGATGTTGATGAATAAAATCAGAATAAAAAAGGTTGTATTGAACAACCTTTTTTGTTTTTGCGGTTGTTTGAGCGAATCATCAGTATATAAATTTAATAATTTTTTTTGCAGTGTGCCTCCTTTTGCACACTTATGCGGTAATCAAATAATTGCGTGGTGAAGACGGAATACAAAATCAGCAGAATCAGGACAGTTATAATTTGTCAAACGTTCAGATTTCGATTATCGATGAAGTGTCTGTAAATGTACGGTGATGTTTATTTTCTTTCAAAATATAAAATTGCCCAACCTCTTTTAAAGAAGTTGGGCAATCTCATTTGTTTTGGTTTTTATTTTATAACCTTGTTGTTATTTTCTTCAAGTGCGCGTGCCATAAATTCGGAAACGGTCATAACACCGATGTCGCCCGTGCCTCTTTCACGTACTGCAACGGAGTCGGATGTCATTTCTTTTTCACCGATAACGAGCATATAGGGTACTTTGTCAAGCTGTGCGGCTCTTATCTTATAACCGATCTTCTCGTTTCTTGTGTCGCACTTAACGCGAAGACCTGCTTTTGCAAGCGTCTTTCTTACGTTTTCAGCATATTCTGCCTGATCGTCGCCGATGGGGAGAATTCTGATCTGCTCGGGTGAGAGCCACAAAGGAAGCGCACCTGCGAATTTTTCAAGCAGGTAAGCAATCGTTCTTTCGTAGCAACCGAGCGATGTTCTGTGAATGATGTAAGGATACTGCTGCTGACCGTTTGAATCTGTATACGTCATATTGAACTGGCGTGCAAGCATAAGGTCAACCTGGATAGTTACGACCGTGTCCTCCTTGCCGTGTACGTTCTTCATCTGAACGTCGAGCTTCGGACCGTAGAATGCCGCTTCACCGACAGCCTCAGTAAACTCAAGACCGATGTTGTTGAGGATATCACGCATAAGTCCTTCTGCCATATCCCATTCCTCGGGTGTTCCGATATACTTTTCAGTATCGGCAGGATCCCACTTGGAAAGACGGTAGGAAAGGTCGCCGATAAGACCGACGTCTGTCATAACCTCTTTAAGAAGCTTTACGCAGTTCTTGAATTCTTCTTCAAGCTGGTCGGGACGGATAACAAGGTGTCCTTCGGAAATCGTGAACTGACGTACACGGATAAGTCCGTGCATCTCACCCGAATCCTCGTTACGGAAAAGCGTTGACGTTTCCGCATATCTTATGGGGAGATCCTTGTATGAATGCTTTTCAGCAAGGTATACCTGATACTGGAAGGGGCAAGTCATAGGACGGAGTGCAAGCACCTCACCCTCAGCTTCGGGATCGCCCAAAACGAACATACCGTCACGGTAGTGGTCCCAGTGACCGGAGATCTTGTAAAGGTCTGATTTAGCCATAAGGGGAGTTTTTGTCATAACGTAGCCGTATTCGTTTTCTTCCTTGTCCTGAACGTAACGGTTAAGTATCTGGAACAGCTTTGTACCCTTGGGCATAAGGCAGGGAAGTCCCTGACCGATATATTCACTTGTTGTGAAATATCCAAGCTCTCTGCCTATCTTGTTATGGTCGCGCTTCTTTGCTTCCTCAACTGCGGCAAGGTAATCGTTAAGCTCCTGCTTTGAGGGGAATGCAACACCGTTGATACGCTGAAGCATCTTCTTCGATCTGTCGTTATCGTGGTATGCACCTGTACACTGAATAAGCTTTACAGCCTTTACAGCACCCGTTGAGAAAAGGTGCGGACCTGTACACATATCAACAAATTCACCCTGACGGTAGAACGAAAGCACCGCATCGTCGGGAAGCGAATTTATCTTTTCAACCTTGTAGGGCTGATCCTTCATAAGCTCAAGCGCATCTGCACGTGATAAAACAGAGCGTTCGATCTTCAGGTTTTCCTTGATGATCTTGTTCATTTCCGCTTCTATCTGCTTTAAAATGTCGGGCGAGAATGATGTGTCGCAGTCGATGTCATAGAAAAATCCGTTGTCCGTTGACGGGCCCTTGTCGAGCTTTGCGTCAGGGAAAAGGCGAAGAACTGCCTGCGCAAGTATGTGAGATGCCGTGTGACGGAAAATGAGCTTTCCTTCACGGTCAGCGAATGTTAAAAGCTGTATTTCGCAGTCGCCGCTTATTGTCTGCGTCAGCTCTGCAGGTTCACCGTTTAACAAAGCGGCGAAAACCGTTTTATCGATAAGATCAGATGCCTTTGCCGCATCGTAGATCGTCACGGGAGCGTCTGCTGAAAACGTCTTTCCGTTTGAAAATTTTACATTAACCATTGAATGTATCTCCTTTAATAATTTGATCCGTATAATATATATGTATCGGCGAATACGGACGACTTGAATTCAGCCTTTGTGTATTCGCACAGATAATATCCGTATGTTGTTGAAAGGTAAACCTTTACCGTGTCATTGTCATTTGGAATATCGAAGCGCATATTGCTTATTATCTTTTCGAATTTGTCAAATTCACCGTATGACAATTCGATAGCTTTTTCGTTTTTCGCAGTATCGGCTGTTAAATGATTTTTTTCACCGTTTGAGAAATACGCAATTACATCTTTTTTTTCAGCTTCGAATGAATAAAAGTATGCAGGTTTTGACAGATTTTCGTAATCTGCAAGCTCAACGGTGATGCCGAATATTTTTATGGGCGCTTTTTCGCCGTCTTCGGTCGTTTCATCGCTCATACCATTGTCAAAATGTATTATTGAGTTTACCTTAATTTCATTATATATTCTTGAAGGCGACGATGGAAGCGGATATAAAAACTGAACGATCAGCAGCCCTGCAATAAGCATAAGCGTTATTATACCGCATATTATAAGCGGTATTTTTGCATTTTTCATTAAAAACTCCTTGAAAAAATAAAACGCCCCCGAGGAAAAAACTCCCTCGGGGCGTTGTTACGCGGTTCCACCCGAATTTATAACTTTTACCCGATAACGGTGGGAGCCGTGCCGTCATTTCCTACGGCATTGCAGCAGGCGGTATCCCTTTGTTACTTCCGGGAATCTTGTTTCAGCTTACCAAGATCTCTCTGTGCGAGGTCATAACGGGCTTCCTGCCGATATTTTTATTTGTTTTTCTTTTTTAAGTTGTATTGTGAACGGGGATTTACTATCTCTCTCCAGTCAAGGTCGCCTCGCTCCAGCGCGCATATAAGCACCTCGGCTGTGGCGATATTTGTGGCAACCGGTACGTTATGCAAATCGCACATACGTATCAGGTCAAATGCCTCGTCTGTGTTTGCTTCGGGCTTCGTATCTCTGAAGTAAAGAAGCACGTCTATTTCGTTATATGCTATGCGCGAAGCAATCTGCTGTTCGCCGCCGTGCTGGCCTGAAAGCAATCTTTCTATTTCAAGTCCTGTTGCATCGGAAATATATTTTCCTGTAATACCTGTGGCACATAGGTTGTGCTTGCTCAAAATACCGCAGTATGCGATACATAGCTGTGCCATCAGCTCTTTCTTTCTGTCATGAGCGATTATTGCTATTTCCATAACAAATAATACCTTTCTTTGCTGTGCTGTGACAACTTATTATTTTGTCAGAACCTTCCTCCGGTTTATCTTTTTGACACCTTTCAATATCGGCACGTAACGCTGTCCCGTTGTATCCGCAATGATTCTGCAGGCGATATTTTCAAATGCTTTTCCGGAAATAAAATTATCACCCGAAGCCAGCATACCTCTTTCCTGGGCGTATATGAGACGGTCATCGTACGGTATGACACCGAGCAGAGGAACTTTCGTTGTGTCTATCATATCTATCATTCCGAGCCTTTTACCGCCTACAACGGAGCTGTAATCAAAATTGTTTACAATAAGCCTCGGTCTTACGCCTGCATTTTCGCAAAGCTCAGCGCTTTTCTGAGCACCGCGCAATGATGCCGGAGTGTGGCAGGCAATGACGAGTGCCTCACTTGAAGCCGCAAGGGCGCATTTGAGCGTAAACGTGTCAGCCCCGGACGTATCGAGAATGATAAAATCAAGGGGATTTTCTTCGGCTATCTTCTTTATTCCGTTTGCTAAATCCTCACATGACAAATCTTGTGAAAATTTATACGGTGCGCCGATAAAATAAAGGTTTTCCGCACGTTTGTCGGTGATAACTGCATCGGAATATTTACATCTGCCTGCGACAACGTCGCTTATATCAAACATAAGCGCGTCTTCATATCCCATGATAAGATCAAGAGAACGGACGTCAAAGTCAAGATCGCACAGAAGCACGGATTTTCCTGCCTTTGCAAGCTGGAAAGCAACATTCGCTGCTACCGTGGACTTACCGACACCGCCTTTTAAGGAAGTGGAAAGAAAAATTGTTGTTTTATCCATAAAAAACTCCGTTTTATGATCGTAATTTCATTTTACCACTAACAATTGATTTTGTCAATAAGTTTTTAGAAAAATGTTATTTTCTTCACTTTTTATCAAAAATCACGGTTAACGGTGAGCGCGATAAGGAGTGTTGTGTCATCGTCAGACGCAGATTTGTTTCGTCCTGTTTTTCCGCATTTATCGCACTTGTGTGTGATTATAAAGCCTTTTTTTGAATCGGGCTCAGCCGAAACGGGGCGCATTACACCGCCGCAATCCGATGCTCTGTCACCGGGGTTGATGTCAAGGTGAAGGGAGCAAAGGCAAACGGGACAGTGATTTCTCGACGTATATACCAAAGGCGGCACTTCGCGTCCGCAGTTTGCACAGATGAACCCCGAATCGTTTTTAGTAAATCGTTTCGTTTGCATAAATCAAACCTTTTTACACAAAATATTTTTGTCTTGTTTTATCCTTGAAATGTATTTTATGATTATTCTGAAAAAAATATATAAATTGCTTTTTATGCTTCTTACAGTTCCGCTTCTTTGTAACTGCATTTATGCAGGGAGCGCTGTAAACCGCTATAACGATATGGCGCCGCCGTTTGCTGATGAAACGGAGATAATCCTGCAAAACGGTATTGAAAACGCGCGCGCCGTGCCCGTGGAACCCTCTTATTCCGTACCTGTTATAATGACGGTGATAATTATCGGAGTGCTTTTGTTTGCGCTCGTCGTGGGGCTTGGCATTATAGGACGCTCAAGAAGATAATTAAAGCAAGGAATCGTCCATTATCGTATACGCTTTGAAGTCCTCGGCAGTGCATACGGCAGTGGAGGTGACGGTTTTTTCGGCGTATTTCTTTTCTTTCTTCAGGGAAATTATGTTTTCGTCAAGATCGGCGAAAAAGTTTACGTTTATGTCCTTTTTGTAGCCGTCTTTTTCAAGCGGATATTTTTTCATTACGTGTATACCGTAGGTACTGCTTACGCTTCGTATCTCGCCGTCAGCCATTTCAAGCGAAGCTTTTAAAAAGTTTTCTTCGTACGGTGAATTTTCGGTGAGAAAATATCCGTCTGTATAATACGTCATTCCCTCGTCCTCGCCGTATTCTTCTATGAGTTTTTCAAAATCATCGCCGTTTTTGGCTTTTTGCAGTATATCGGCGGCAAGGGTGGTTTTTGTTGCTATTTCTTCGCTTGTCAGCTTCTCTGTCTTATAATAACCGGTTGACGGATCCATAATACGCTCACCATCCTCGTCAAGCACGTATTTATCCTTTATATTTACAAGCACGTGCTTTACGCGTACATAATTGTCCGTGTAGTAGGCGTCTCGTTCTTCGTCGGTAACTTTATCGGTGCCAAGCTCACCGTAAAGATATTCTTCCACCATAGTCCGTTTGATCTCAATTTCGTATATGTCACGGAGCTGGTTTATGTTAAGATTGTATTTTGCCAGGTGTGAATTGAGCTTACTGCGCGAGCCGGCAGCAGATATATCATCCTCAATGAAGCTATCGACAGAAAGCTCTATTTGCTCTTTTGCACCTTCGATCTCACCGAGCTTGTATTCGTTGTACAGAGAAAGACACACCACTATATCGGAAATATATGATTCCGCCTGCTCTTTAGTCAGCGTATATAGTGATTCGCCCGATATGTCCGTATCCCAAAAGCTTTCCGTGTATTCGGCTTCTGTCACGGTTCCGCTTTGTAAAAATGTATTTAAAAATTTTGTTTTGTAGTATGCAAGCCAGTAATCGTACTGCTTTTGCGTTATACCGTATTCACCGCACGATACAACGTATGGCTCGTTTTTGCCGCCGCAAGCGCAAAGCATTGACAGTAACAGCGAGGAGATGATGAATATTGACAGTATTTTTTTCATCTTTCCCCCTTAAAATACGTACGTCCACGATTCGCTGTAGATCACTTCGTTGATGGGATACTTTGCGATGATGTCTTCGTTGACCTCGATCTTATCGAAGTAACCCGTAAGCTTCTTTTTGAATTTTTCTTCCTCAACAAGCTCGTCAAAGTTCTTGAAATCGTCTGTGTTTTCCGTGTGGTCATATCCCTTTTCATCAAGCGCAAGCTTCTGTATAAGGTGAAGACCGTAATTTGACTTGATAAGTCGGACTTCGTTTATCTCCATATCGGCTACAGTGTCTGAAATGTCGGAAAAATAGTTGTCGGAGTTAGTTGTCAGTTTGTTGAAATAATGGCCGTAGGGGTATTTGTCATACGAAAGCTCCTCTGTGTTTTCAACGATGAGAGTGTCAAAATCCTCGCCGTTTTCAGCACGCTCCAAAAGTGACTGCGCGTGGGTGAATTTTTCCTCCCAGCGTTCGTCGGTCAGCTCCTCTGTTACGGCATATCCGTCCTTGTCAAATTTTATCTTGCCGTTTTCATCGTATACGAAATCCACGTCCATTATGTAGATCTGCTTGTAACGGTAGTAATTTTCGTTATAGTAAGCATCACGGTCGGAGGCGTTTACGACTTCCTTGCCGGATTCGCCGTAAAAATAATCCTGTACGGCTTCAGCTTTGGCATCAGTCAGAAAAATGTCGTACATATCGTCAACGGTAAGACCGAGCTTTTGCATAAGCTCGTCCTTTTTAAATTCCTCCTCGCCTCCGATGCCGAGTAAAAGACCGTCGATCATCGACTGTATTTCCTGTTCCTTGGATTCTGTTAAAGTAAGGCGGTTTTCCTCAAAAAGATATTCTGCAACGAGTTTTGTTTTTATAGCGGTCAGTGAAACGTCCTGCAGGTATTCGGCAACTGTCACACCGTTTGATGACGACGACCAGAATTCCTCCGTATCATCTTCGCCGAACGTGTATATCCAATACGGACGGTAGCAGGACATATAATAAGCGTATATCTCCTCACTCATTGAAGTTGAGCCTATTTCAAGAGCTGAGCTTCCGAAAAGAGAGCAGGAAATAAGTGTAAATATCATAAACGCAGAAAGCACCGCGCACGTAATTTTGCGTAAAAAATTCTTCACGATAACCTCCGAAAAGTATTGATAAACACAATTATATCATAATAAAGATTACATTTCTATATATACGTGATAATTTTTTTTGAACGGGTTTTTATCTTCCTTTCATGTTGACAAACAATTTCCCTTGTGATATACTGTCAATCGAAATGTATCAATACGTTAAACGAAAGGGATTTCAATATGATAAAACCGCAATTTTCATTTCTGTATGACGGCAAGCCGTATGACGGAAAAGGTGCAATAAAAACAACAGTTGAAGTCAAAAAGCACGAAAAATTCGATGCTGTTGAATGGGTGGTGTGGTACGAAAATACCGCAGAACAAAACAGCGGAATACTTTCTGAAATAAGAGATATAGATACGGTACTTCCGCTTCCCGAATACGTTCACGAGTTTATGGGAAACCGCTATACCTCGGAAGCTCCCAAGGTCATCTGGACACAGGGCCTTGTTGAAGGGGAATCTTATTCTTATGACGATGACCGTTCAGCCGAGGAATTTTCATATCACACGAAGTATTTTTATGATAACGAGGTTACGTATACGTTTGAAAACGGTGAGGGAAGATGCTCTGACGAGATAATGCCGTTTTTCGAGGTTGCATGCAAGGGCCGTGGCTACATCGTCGCTGTCGGCTGGACGGGAAGCTGGACAGCAACGCTTCAGCGTGAGGATGAGGGCATACGCTTCAAGGCAGGTCTTCGCTATGCTGAATTTTATCTTAAACCCGGTGAGCGTGTAAGAGGTGCATCAATTCTCGTTATGCAGTATGACGAAAATGACGACCGTTACAACAAATTCCGTGACCTTATGTGGAATGAATACACACCCAAGGCGCTTGTAAAGCAGCGCCACGGACTTTTGGCAAATCTTTTCTGGGGAAGCCTTCCCAGCGATGAAATGATAAACCGCATCAAGCGCTTCCGTGAAAACGGTGTTGAGTTTGATGAATACTGGATAGATGCCGCATGGAACGGCAAAAAGGCAAAGAGCGACTGCAATTTTGACAGCATCTGGGCTGATGAGGTCGGTGACTGGGAGGTAAAGCTTGATGCTCACCCCGACGGCTTCCTTGATGTCGTTGCCGAGGCAGGAAAGAGCGGCGCAGGCTTTATGCTGTGGTTTGATACCGAAAAGGCGGCAAAGGTCGCACCCATTGCAAAGGAGCATCCGGAATGGTTTATCGATGCCGATGAGGTATATCTGCTTGCCGATTTTTCCAAAAAGAAAGTAAGAGATTATTATTACGAAATACTCAGAAATCATATAAAAACACTCAATATCCGCTGTTACAGACAGGACTTCAACTGCACCCCCGATATTTTCTGGAAGAAGGCAGACGAAGAAGGCAGACGCGGTATCACGGAAATATACCACATTCTCGGTATGTATGAGCTTTGGGATAAGCTCATAGCAGAATTCCCCGACCTTATTATCGACAACTGCGCATCCGGCGGCAGACGAATCGATATTGAAACGCTCAGACGTTCGCTTATGCTTTATAAGACGGACTATCAGTGCATATTCAACCCGAACCCCGACGTTACGAATGTTCACAATACAAACGCATCGCGTCTTTTCCCGATGACGGGCTGTTCAACAAAGAGAAAAATGGATACGTATGCGGCAAGAAGCACGTATTCGGCAACTTGGGGCATCGGCTCTTATGCGACGATATTCCATTCAATGACGGATGATGAGATAAAATGGCTTGCCAAAACCGTTAAGGAGTACAGAAAGATACGCAACTATTTCACCTGCCACTTCCACAACTTCGGTTCGGATAAGCTTGATAATACCTCTTGGGTAATCTGGCAGTACCACGATAAGGATGCAGACGAGGGAATGGTCATGGCATTCCGCAGGGCAGAATCCCCGTGCAGTACGGCAAAAATAACGCTCAAGGAGCTTTCGGGAGATTATACATTTACAAGCCTCGACACGGGCGCATCGTTTGAAAACGGCGCAGACCTTACGATTGAGCTTCCCGAACAGTATTCTTCAACAATTATCACGTATAAAAAATAACAGAAACTCAAAAAACACGGAGACACGGGCGCTGAATATAAACAAAACACATATACCGCATGGTAGCGGTATATGTGTTTTTCTCATCTGCGTGTTTTTTTCGGTTTTTGCGGTTGCTTTTTAAAGGGCTTGGCAGGAGCCTTTTTTGCTTGCTGCTTAGGCGCTTGATTCATCGGTCTTACAAGGCAATCGGGAGAAAATCCGATAAGATCCTCGCGGTGGCACTTTTTAAGCGCATCAATGACCGTTTTTCTGTTTTCCGGGCGGTTATACTGCAAAAGCGCACGCTGTAATTTCTTTTCCTCGTACGTACGGGGAACGTAAACGCTCTTGCCGTTAAGCGGATTTATGCCCGTGTAGAACATCGTAGTCGAAACCGTTCCCGGGGTGGGATAGAAATCCTGCACCTGCTCGGGCGCATAACCGCTTTTTTTAAGATACACCGCAAGCTCAACGGCGTCGGAAAGCGTGCTTCCGGGGTGGCTTGACATAAGATACGGAACGAGGTACTGCTCCTTGCCGTATTCACGGCACAGGTCAAAATACTTCTTCTTGAATTTTTCATATACGGAAATATTCGGCTTGCCCATACAGTTCAGCACGTTTGTCGAGCAATGCTCGGGAGCGACCTTCAGCTGACCGCTTACGTGGTCACGCACAAGACGGCGGAAGAACGCATCGTTTTCATCAAGCATAAGATAGTCAAATCTGATACCCGAACGGATAAATACCTTTTTAACTCCGGGGAGCTTTTTGATCTCATCAAGAAGCTTGATATACTCCGTATGGCTGACCTTGAGATTTTTGCACGGTGTCGGTGCCAAGCACTTTTTTCTCGGACAAATACCGCTTGTTTTCTGCTTATCGCAGGAGCTGTAGCGGAAGTTTGCCGTAGGTCCTCCGACATCGTGTATATATCCCTTGAAATTCGGCATTTTCGTTATAAGCTCTGCTTCCCTGACAACTGACTGTATACTGCGCGAAACAACGCTTCGCCCTTGATGGAAAGCAAGCGCGCAGAAGTTACAGCCGCCGAAGCATCCTCTTGTATGTGTAACTGACAAAGATACCTCCTCGATAGCTGGCACGCCGCCGTCCTTTTCGTAAGACGGGTGGTATGTTCGCATATAGGGAAGCGCATAGACACGGTCAAGCTCCTCACGTGTAAGCGGAGGCATCGGGGGATTCACAACAAGCATTTTACCGTCATAGTATTCGGTTACGGCTTTGCCGTTTACGTGGTCACACTCTGAATACTGCTCTCCGAATGCCTTTGCATAAAGAGCTTTGTCGGTTTTCAGATTTTCATATTCATAACCCTTGACAAAATCAAAATGCACCTTGTCGTCATACGTTGTAAGGTATGCTGTGCCTCTTACGTCGTGTATTTTTTTGACGGGTACACCGTCATTCAAAAGCTTTGCAATACGCAAAAGGATATTTTCACCCATTCCGTACGTCAAAAGGTCTGCACGGCTGTCAACCAAAATACTGCGGCGCACCTTATCGTCCCAATAGTCGTAATGCGCAAAACGGCGAAGCGATGCTTCAAGACCGCCTATTATTATCGGAACGTCGCCGTATGCTTCCCTTATTCTGTTACAGTAAACGATAACAGCCCTGTCGGGGCGCTTGCCTGCTTTACCGCCGGGGGAATAATAGTCGCTTGAGCGTTTTTTCTTCGCTGCTGTGTAGTGCGCGACCATTGAGTCAATGTTGCCTGCGCTTACAAGAAAGCCAAGACGCGGACGTCCGAACTCCTTGAATGCTTCACAGCTTTTGTAATCGGGCTGGGGGAGCATTGCAACCGTAAATCCCGCACTTTCAAGCACACGTGAAATTATCGCCGCGCCGAATGAGGGGTGGTCAACGTATGCGTCACCGCACACGTATACGAAATCGGGTGCACCCCAGCCGAGCGCATCGGCTTCCGCTTTGTTTATAGGTAAAAATCCGTTATTTTTTTCTTTACTCATTTTAAAATTCCTTATTGTTGCATTTGTTTTATTTCGTCTGTGTTACCGCTGTCATATCTTACAGGCAGACTTTCTAATAAAAAGGATATTGTAACTATCTGAGGTCCAATACAAGCAAGAACTTCTGTGGTAATATCACCTCTGTACTCACTTGTAAAATGTATAACACCGCATACGCAAAGCCGGTAAAATATAACGAAGGAAAATGATAAAACAGATGAAATGATGTAGCACACTCTGACGGAGATGCGCATTTTATACTTCAAAACTTTATAAACGCTTCGGATAAAAGAAAGCTCCGAAAGCAGAGTGGGCACTGTTATGGCCGCATATACAAGAATAGCATAGCCGAAATCATTCGCTACCAAGGGATCGTTATTTAAGTGGTCTACCTTGATACCGTAGTAAATCATAATTATATTCGATATAAAAACCACCACGGAAATCACGAAAAGAAAAAGGCTTATCCATAAAAAAATACGATGCTTTTGCGGTTTGTTTTTTTCGTTTGCATTAACCATTTACATATCTCCGCACAGTAAAAATAATTTTTTATCGGTATTGAATAAACATCAAAAGTCAATATAAAAATTTCATAAAAATTAAGCTTTATATTCGTACAAATTGACGGAATTTTTTTTGCCGTCTTCCCTTGACTTTTGAATTTTTGTGATATATAATTGTAGTCACGCATACACAATATATGGTTGTGCATGTATGTCGAAAACAATATATTGAACAAAAATACACTTTATCCGCTTACTGTCTATATGTTGAAAAAGTGCGTTTTTTCTTATTATATAACACTTCTTCGTATATTTCAAGTAGTCGGTGAAAGAAAGGAAATTAAAATGATAACAATGATAAGAAAGAGGGACGGACGTGAGGTTCCGTTCAACATCGAAAAAATAGCAAATGCAATTTACAAGGCGGCTGAGGTTCTCGGCGGACAGGATTACTACACGGCAATGAAGCTTGCGTGCGAGGTTGCCGAAAGAATAGAGGAAGAATCAAAATCACTCGGCATTATGCCGACCGTTGAGCGCATACAGGACATGGTCGAAACAGTGCTTATCGACAACGGCCACGCAAGAACGGCAAAGGAATTTATCATTTACCGTGCGGAAAGAACAAGACTTCGTGAAATGAACACGAAGCTTATGAAAACGTATGAAAATCTTACGTTCAAATCGTCAAGCGAAGTTGACGGTATGCGTGAAAACGCAAACATCAACGCCGATACTGCTATGGGTACGATGCTTAAATACGGTTCCGAGGGCGCAAAGCAGTTTTATGAAATGTTCGTGCTTGACCCGAAGCATTCGGCGGCTCACCGCGAGGGCGACATACATATTCACGACCTTGACTTTTTCACGCTTACAACAACTTGCTGTCAGATCGACATTGAAAAGCTGTTCAAAAACGGATTTTCAACGGGACACGGCTACCTCAGAGAGCCGAATGATATTGCATCGTATGCCGCTTTGACGTGTATTGCCATCCAGGCGAACCAGAATGACCAGCACGGCGGTCAGAGCATACCGAATTTCGACTATGCAATGGCAGAGGGCGTAAAGAAAACATACAAGAAGCTTTATACAAGAAACCTCAAAAAGGCAATAGAGCTTCTCGGAAACGAAGAAAATTCCGCAGATGTAACAAAGGCACTCCTTGAGGAAACAGAAAAGAACACGGGCAAATGTCCCGCACTCGGCGAAGACCCCATATATTCACTTGAAGAAGCAAGAATACTTACCGAAAAGTACGGCGAGGACACGGCAAAGAGAATATCCGCTTTTGCAAAGCGTGAAACGCTTCCCGAAATCGAAAAGGCAACGTATCAGGCGATGGAAGCTCTCGTTCACAATCTCAACACGATGAATTCACGCGCAGGCGCACAGGTGCCGTTCAGCTCGATAAACTACGGTACGGACACATCGGCTGAAGGCCGCCTGGTTGTTAAAAATCTGCTTTTGGCAACGGATGCAGGCCTCGGCAACGGCGAAACACCCATATTCCCCATTCAGATATTCAAGGTAAAAGAGGGCAAGAACTACGAGCCGGGCGACCCCAACTATGACCTTTTCAAGCTTGCTTGCAAGGTATCGGCTAAGCGTCTTTTCCCGAACTTCTCATTCCTTGATGCGCCGTTCAACCTCCAATACTACAAAGAAGGCGACAAGACTACGGAAATAGCTTATATGGGCTGCCGTACGAGAGTTATTGCGAACTACTATGACAAGACGAGAGAAGTTGTTTCAGGTAGAGGAAACCTCAGCTTCTCATCCATAAACCTCCCCAGAATAGCAATAAATGCACACGGAAATATAGACACGTTCTTTGATGAGCTTGACAGAAAGATAAGCCTCATTGTTGACCAGCTTCTTGACAGATTCAAGATACAGAGTCAAAAAAGAGTATACAATTATCCGTTCCTTATGGGACAGGGTGTATGGATCGATTCCGAAAAGCTCGGACCGACGGATACTGTCGGTGAGATACTGAAGCACGGAACGCTCACCATCGGCTTTATCGGTCTTGCAGAGGCGCTTAAAGCTCTCATCGGCAAGCACCACGGAGAAAGCCGTGATGCGCAGAACCTCGGTCTTGAAATAATCGGATTTATGAGAAAGAGAGCTGACGAGGCAACGAAGAAGTACGGTCTCAACTTCTCGCTTATCGGTACTCCCGCCGAGGGACTTTCCGGAAGATTCGTCAGAATCGACAAAGCAAAATACGGTGTTATCCCCGGTGTTACAGACAGAGATTACTATACAAACTCCTTCCACGTTCCCGTATATCACGGAATATCCGCATTTGATAAGATCAAGCTTGAAGCGCCTTACCACGCACTTACAAACGGCGGACACATCACGTATGTTGAGCTTGACGGAAATCCCCTTGACAACCTTGATGCATTTGAAGCGGTCGTTCGTTGCATGAAGGAAAGCGGTGTCGGCTACGGCTCTATCAACCACCCTGTTGACAGAGACCCCGTTTGCGGTTACACGGGTATTATCGAAAACGAATG
>JAZRTS010000071.1:0-3342 GCA_045652135.1 Eubacteriales bacterium
AAGTCAATCCAGGATAAGATTGTAAACGACCGTACAAAGAATAACTAAAATATTTTTAAGTAAATTTCATAAAAAGACTTGATTTTTATGACAAAAGATTGTAAAATATAAAGTAATTGGTTAATAATCCAAAACTAAAGGAGGAAATACAAAATGGCAAAGGCAAAATTTGAAAGAAATAAGCCCCACGTAAACATTGGTACTATCGGTCACGTTGACCATGGTAAGACCACCCTTACCGCTGCTATCACCAAGACTCTTTCTCTCACCAACGCAAACATCGAATTCCAGGCATATGACCAGATCGACAACGCTCCCGAAGAAAGAGCTCGTGGTATCACAATCAACACCCGTCACGTTGAATACGAAACCGACGCACGTCACTACGCACACGTTGACTGCCCGGGCCACGCTGACTACGTTAAGAACATGATTACCGGTGCTGCTCAGATGGACGGCGCAATCCTCGTTGTTGCTGCTACCGACGGTCCTATGCAGCAGACTCGTGAACACATCCTTCTCGCTCGTCAGGTTGGCGTTCCCGCCCTCGTTGTATTCCTCAACAAGTGCGACCTCGTTGACGACGAAGAGCTCCTCGAGATCGTAGAAATGGAAGTTCGTGACCTTCTTTCTGAGTACGACTTCCCCGGTGATGAAATTCCCATCATCAAGGGTTCTGCGAGAGAAGCACTTCTCTCTGAAAACAAGGATCAGTCCTCTGCTGAATACGCTCCTATCGTTGAGCTTATGAACGCAGTTGACGAATATATCCCCACTCCCGCTCGTAACGACGACCTTCCCTTCCTTATGCCTGTTGAAGACGTCTTCTCCATCTCCGGTCGTGGTACCGTTGCTACCGGCCGTGTAGAACGTGGCGTTGTTAAGATGGGCGACGAAGTTGAAATCGTTGGTATCACCGAAACTTCCAAGACCACCGTTACCGGTATCGAAATGTTCCGTAAGCTTCTCGACTCTGCAGAAGCAGGCGATAACATCGGTGCACTCCTCCGTGGCGTTAAGAAGACCGACATCGAAAGAGGTCAGGTTCTTGCAAAGCCCGGCTCCATCAACCCCCACACCAAGTTCGTTGGTCAGGTTTACGTTCTTACCGAAAAGGAAGGTGGCCGTCATAAGCCCTTCTTCCCCGGTTACAGACCTCAGTTCTACTTCAGAACTACCGACGTTACCGGTATCATCAATCTTCCCGAAGGCGTTGAAATGTGCCGTCCCGGCGACAACGTTGACATGAAGGTTGAACTCATCGCTCCTATCGCTATTGAAAAGGGTCTCCGTTTCGCTATCCGTGAAGGCGGGAGAACCGTTGGTTCGGGCGTTGTTATCGACATCGAAGCATAATTCGGTTTCGTAACTTAAAAAGTCAATTTTGTTAAAGAAAGACGGTACGTTTGTGCCGTCTTTCTTGCATTTGTATTGTAGGTGTAGCTATGCTTGCATTTCGTGAAATCGAAAAAAGCGATGTCCCAATAATAAGAGAATATACACAAAAATGCGGCATACAAAGCTGCGATTTTACGCTTTGCGGAATCTATCTTTGGGGTGTTTATTATAAATATGAGATTTGTGTTTATAAAAATACGCTGTTTATAAAGGGCGTGGACGAATCGGGCAGAGAAGCGTTTGCTTTGCCGATAGGCGAAATGGAGCTTGAATCGGCTGTTGCACTTGTTTGCGATTATTGCAAAGTGCACAAAATCGAGCCGCGTTTTTCGTTCGTGCCCAAATCTGCGCTTTATGCTTTTCCAAACAGTCGCGCTCTTAGATTAGAGGGCTGGTCCGACTATATTTACAGCGCCGATGCGCTAAAAACACTTTCGGGCAAAAAGCTTCATAAGAAAAAGAATAGACTAAATAAGTTCTTAAAAACCTATAATGATCACCGTTTTTTAAGAGTTAGTGCCGAAAATATATGTCGCCTGCGCGAGTTTTATAGTAAATTCAAGCAGGAAAACCCCGCCGATAGCACGCGCCTTTTTGCAGAAGAGAAAATTATCGGCAGAATATTTGAAGAATTCGAGCTTATTACGCTTGACTGCGGGATTTTGGAGGTCGACGGCGAGATTGTGGCTTTTGCTGTTGGAGAAAGGGTTGGCGATACTCTTTACGTTCATTTCGAAAAGGCGTTGCGCACGTTCGAGGGCGCTTACGAGGCAGTTAATTGCTTTTTTGTGCGCGAATTCGGCGACGGTGTCGATTTTGTAGATAGAGAAGAGGATATGAACGACCTTGGACTTCGTCAGGCAAAAACTGCGTATGCACCGCTGTATCTGGTCGATAAATACGAGGTTGTTTTTGGATAGAGATTTAAAAAGACGGCACGAAAGTGCCGCCTTGATTTTTTGTTCGTTGCTTATGCCCGAAGTAAAAAGCACAAACGGTTGAAGCTGTTTTCGACGTATTCTGATCCGAAATCGTCGACGTTGTGATGTGTGAAAACGAGCATCCACGAAAAGCTGTCGTCGAAAACGTAAAGGTCGTCCGGAAGAAGCTTGTCTAAATAAAAATCGTTCATATCGTTGAATCTGCGCCATTCGTAATATATAAAATCTGCAAATTCCTTTGAGTCTTCGGCTTGTGCGACAAATCCGATCGCGCTGTTTTCGTCGTTCAAAAGGTGCATTCCGGCATAACCTTCCAATTCAATGTCGCTTAAAAAATACACCTTGCTGTCGACGTTTGAAATAAAAGAGATTGCATCTTCGAAAAGTATGTCGCGGTCATCGTTCTTCAGCTTTGACCAATAGACAACCTGGTCGTATTTTGCCGTCGGCGGAAATTGCGGATTGTAGTTCGGTGATTTCTTGAATTCTTCGAGCCACTCTGCAAAATGAATTTCGTATTCGTTCCGCGTTTGAATGAAACTTTTTTCAAACCGTTCGCGTATTTGGGTTGCCTTTTCGGTCGGTAAAAGCGTGTAGTTCATAATTTTCCTCCCTATGTGGGTTTAGATTTTTAACCTTACATTATATTTACGCATACACGGTTTGTCAAGAGAAAGTTAATAATATTGACAAAGTGTAAGAAATTTGTTATATTTAAATTGAATAATCGAAGGAGGTTTTCGTTTATGGCTATGATAAAGTGCAGTAATTGCGGTCGGAATGTGTCCGATACCGAGAAGATTTGTCCTCATTGCGAACAAAAAATCGAGAAAAAGCTCGCTTGTCCTAAATGCGGTAATGAAGACGTCGAATTTTCGCTTTTGGGAAAAACGGGTATATTTGAATGTAAACAATGCAACTACAGATTTACGGTAAGCCAAACGGGCGAAGTAAGAGATTATGTGGGCGCAAAGGTAGAAGATTTTAATATTCTTACGGCGTT
>JAZRTS010000072.1:0-2453 GCA_045652135.1 Eubacteriales bacterium
TGACTTCGACAAGAAAAACACCTTTGACCCCGAAAAGGGGTTAAAGCGTCGCCCCGCAATCGTCGCGCAAAACGAAGTCTTTGACTATTACGAAATCAACGTTAGCGAGGGCTGACAGAAAGGAGGACAATTTGAAACAAGTAAATACGGGCTATGAGGTACGCGCTCCCACTCGGCAGCGCGTAAAGTAACCCACCCGCAACCGCCGCAGAGATACGGCGGTTTTCTTATACCCAAAAACAAAAACAACAAATCAAAACAATAAATTTTTACAGCCGCAAAGCGGCAGAAAGTGAGGAAAATATATGTCATTTTTTACTTCGGCAGTTGGTGTACTTCAAACCCTTGTAATCGCCCTCGGCGCAGGTCTTGCCATTTGGGGCGTAGTCAATCTTATGGAGGGCTACGGAAACGATAACCCCGGCGCAAAGTCGCAGGGTATGAAACAGCTTATGGCGGGCGGCGGTGTCGCGCTGATCGGTCTTACCCTTGTACCGCTTCTTTCGGGACTTTTCACCGTATAAGCCCGTAAGGTACCGCTTATGAAAGGCATACTTGACTCGATTAACGAATGGATAAGGGAAATTCTCATAGGAGCCATAAACGGTAATCTGTCAACTATGTTCGGGGACGTAAACGATAAAGTCGGAAGCATAGCGGGTGAAGTCGGACAGACCCCGCAAGCGTGGAACGCAAGCATATTTTCTATGATACGGACGCTATCGGAAAACGTGATCGTTCCCGTTGCGGGGCTTGTCATTACCTACGTTCTTTGTTATGAGCTAATCACGATGATAACAGACAAGAACAATATGCACGACGTTGACACGTTTATGTTTTTCAAGTGGTTTTTCAAATCGTGGGTAGCGGTCTATCTCGTTACCCACACCTTTGATATAACAATGGCGGTATTTGAGCTTGCACAGCACGTTGTAGGCGGCGCGGCGGGTGTCATTGGTGGAAACACAAGTATCAATGTCAACTCCGCGCTGTCCTCAATGCAATCACAGCTTGGCTCAATGGAGATCCCCGAACTACTACTACTCGTTATGGAAACAAGCCTTGTCAGCCTTTGTATGAAAATAATGTCAATTCTGATAACGGTTATTCTGTACGGGCGTATGATAGAAATTTACCTTTACTGCTCCGTCGCTCCCATTCCGTTCGCAACAATGACAAACCGCGAATGGGGACAGATCGGAAACAACTATTTGCGAAGCCTTTTTGCACTCGGTTTTCAAGGCTTCCTCATTATGATTTGCGTGGGTATCTATGCCGTACTTGTAAACACGATGATTATAGCGAACAATCTGCACAGCGCGATCTTCTCCCTCGCGTCGTACACGGTGATTCTTTGCTTCTCGCTGTTCAAGTCGGGCGCACTCGCAAAATCAATCTTTAACGCACACTAACGGGCGCAGAAAGGAGGTCAGATAATGGCTTACGTTCCCGTTCCGAAAGACTTAACCAAAGTCAAAAGCAAATTCGCTTTCAATCTCACGAAGCGTCAAATACTCTGTTTCGGACTTGCGGCGGCTATCGGGCTACCGCTTTTCTTTTTACTCAAAGTGGCGACGGGTACAACCGTTGCGGCGTTTGCAATGATACTTGTAATGCTTCCTTGTTTCCTCTTTGCTATGTATGAGAAAAACGGTATGCCGCTTGAAAAGGTACTCCGAAACGTCATACAGACAAAATTCATTCGCCCGAAAGAGCGACCGTATAAAACACGGAATTTTTACGCCGTCGTAGAACGGCAAACGAAACTAACAAAGGAGGTATCAGCTATTGTCAAAGGTACAGACAGTAAAACCAAAGGCGCAGACGGTAAGCGCACCCACACCGAGCCGTAAGCTCTCCCGCGCCGAACAAAATCAAATTGCCGCCGCGATCAAACGCGCAAAGAGCGCCGGCAAGGCAAAGACGGCGCAACAGACAATCCCGTATCAGCAGATGTACCGCGACGGCGTTTGTCATATCGGCGGGAAGAAATACAGTAAATGCGTTCAGTTTGAGGATATAAACTATCAGCTTGCACAGCCCGACGAAAAGAGCGCGATTTTCGACCATTGGTGCGATTTTCTCAATTACTTTGACGCTTCCGTTTCGGTACAGCTTTCTTTCATCAATCAAGGCACAAAGAGCGACGAAGCCGAAAAAGCGATTGAGATCACCCCCAAAGGCGACGACTTTGACAGCATTCGCGCAGAGTACGCGGAAATGCTCAAAGGTCAGCTTGCAAAGGGCAATAACGGCATAGTCAAAGCAAAATATATTACCTTTTCCGTCGAAGCGGAAAACATCAAGGCGGCAAGGGCGCGACTTGCCCGTATCGAAACCGATATTTTAAGCAATTTCAAGGTGCTTGGCGTAGCGGCAAAGCCTATGACGGGCTATGACCGTTTGGAAACCCTACACGGCACGTTCCACCCCGACGGCGAGCCGTTCCGCTT
>JAZRTS010000073.1:0-3684 GCA_045652135.1 Eubacteriales bacterium
TTCGCCGCATCAAACCTTTATAATGCTGCGATAAGAAATACTTGCGGACTTATGATAATCCTTCCCCTTGTTATCCTGTTCCTGTTCTGCCAGAGATACCTCATTCAGGGTATTGAGCGTTCCGGTATCACAGGCTAATAAAGGTGTACTCAAACTAATAATGTCAAGACTGACTCACAGAGTCAGTCTTGATTTTTTGCTATGATTTAATATTTTTGAATAAGCATATTTCCGTAGGAAATATATGCCCCGTACCCGAATCAGTTGACAATGTCAACTGTGGGGGCGGGGACATAGTAGAAATTAAAATACAAATGTAACATTTCTTCGCAACTTCTTGCAATTTTGATTTTTATGTGTATAATTAAATCACCGACAGTTCGTTTGTACCATCCTGTCGTTAAACAAAACCAGGACTGCTTTCATATTTATATGATGCGGCTTTGCGTTTTGCAAGGCTTTTTGTTTTGGAAAAATATCGGAGAATTTTATGGCTAAAGAAAAAAAGCAAGCAAAGCTTACAGCATTGCTTGCACGGGAAAAAAGAGAAACGGAGATACTTTTAAGGTCTATTCCGTCTATTGTGGTATCTTTGTTTGTTGTCAGTGTTATTTGTATGAATCTGCTTGCGAACAAAACGCTTTTTCAGAATGATTATATTGCACTTGACGGCGGAATTTTGATATCCTGGCTGTCATTTATGTGTATGGACATCATCACGAGATATTTCGGGCCGAAGGCATCGAATAAAGTTGCCATACTTGCGTGTGTTATAAATCTTCTGACTTGTCTTGTTTTTTATATCGCGAGCATCATACCGTCAAACGCAAGCGATTATACAGCGTTTGACACAATACTTGGCGGAACGTGGTTTATACTTTTAGGAAGTACAGTGGCTTTTCTTGTGTCAGCTGTCATGAATAATTTGTTGAATTATGCTGTCGGAAAGGCATTTTGTAAAGATCCCGACGGAAAGACGGCGTATGCTGTCAGCGCATACGTTTCCACATTTATTGGTCAATTTTTGGATAACTTTATATTTTCGGTTATTGTCTTTGTCTTTTTTGCTCCGAAATTCTGGGATGGATTTTGCTGGACACCGCTGCAATGTGCGATGTGCGCATTGACGGGAGCAGTTGCCGAGCTTTTGATGGAGATCGTTTTCTCGCCGTTCGGCTATAAAATAGTCACAAAATGGCGGAAAAGCGGAGTTGGACGCGAATATCTTGACTTTGTTAAAGGAGAAGTAAAATGAGAATTTTAATAACGGGTACATCGCAGGGAATCGGATATGCGATAGCTGAATATTTTTTGAATAAAGGTCATGAGGTAATAGGAATCGACCGTCAAGAAAAGAGCATTGAGCATAAGCATTACAGACATTACGTTTGTGACATACGTGATTATGAAAAGCTTCCCGAAATTAAAAATGTCGATATTTTAATAAACAATGCGGGAACACAGAATGAGGACGATATTGACATAAATCTCAAGGCTCTGATACATATCACGGAAAAATACGGTGTCCGCGAGGGGATACGTTCAATTTTGAACATAGGCTCAGCAAGTGCGCATACGGGCTCTGAATTTCCCGAATACTGCGCAAGCAAAGGCGGAATACTGTCTTATACAAAAAATGTTGCCTTGCGTGTGGCAAAGTACGGCGCTGTCTGCAACAGCCTTGATCCCGGCGGCGTTATCACACCGCTTAATGAGTGTGTTATGAACGATCCGGAACTGTGGGCGCAGATAATGAACGAAACACCGCTTAAACGCTGGGCAAGCACCGAAGAAATTGCCGAATGGGCATATTTCCTCACCGTTATAAACAAATTTTGCACAGGACAAAATATTCTTGTTGACGGCGGAGAATCAATAAATTTTAATTTTATTTGGAAATAACGAAATGATAATTCTCAAACGGCATAGCTTCAGGCTATGCCGTCATACCGCTGACTTTTACCTTTGTCGGCGGTTTGATCCCCCTGCTTTAAAGCAGGGGGATGTTTAATAATCTTGTTCAACCCATATTTTTTACTTTTATGCTGTCTGCTTGACAGTGAAGTGAGCATGTTAAATGTCAAAGCAAGGACAGTATTTGCCGTTTGTATTCGAGAAAAATGGGGGATGTAGTGAAATCTTCACGTCGTGGTTTCGGTTGTCTGATTTTTATTTCAGATGTTATAGCGCCCGGTGTGCCCGATAAAAGATATATACGGTCGGACAAAAGTATTGCTTCGTCAATATCGTGCGTGATAAACAAGGTTGACAGCTTTATGTTTTCCATTACATCAAGATACCATTTGTGTACGGAACTTTTCGTGATGGTGTCAAGGGCTGAAAAAGGCTCATCAAGAAGTGCCACGTCCTGCGAAAACATATAAGTGCGCAGAAGTGCCGCACGCTGGCGCATACCGCCTGAAAGCTGATGCGGATATTTTTTCTGTGTTTTGCCTAATCCGAACGTGTCAAACATCGGAGACACCTTTTGACGTGCCGCTTTTTTCTTCATTCCTTTAAGCAAAAGCGGAAGTGCTACATTGTCTTCTACCGTTCTGTAAGGCAACAGCAAGTCCTTTTGAAGCATATAGCTTATATGCCCCGGCTTGCCTGTTATCTCACTGCCGTCAAGCAATACCGAACCGCTGTCCGGACGCAATAATCCCGAAATTATATTGAACAGCGTTGTTTTTCCGCTTCCGCTGACACCGAGAAGACACACAAGCTCTCCTTTGTTGAGCTCTATTGATATGTCCTTTAAAACAGGCTTTCCGTCGAAGCTTTTACTGACGTTTTTAATTTCCAGTTTTTCCATATCAGCTCGGCAGATATTTGTTTGTAAAGCCGTGCTTAGGATCGATGTCGGATTCAAGAAGGTCATTTTCATTCAGCCACGAATAGAAATCCGACCAGCGTTTTTCGTCAAATTCGCCCCAGCGGGAAGCATCCGATTTGTATTCCTTTGCGAGATATTCCTGGCTTTTGTATACAAGCTCGCTGTTTGATTTAAGCTCGGGTGCCGTTTCCATAAGAATGTCAGCCGCTTCCTTCGGATTTTCTATAGCGTATGTATATCCCTTTGAAAGTGCTGATACGAATGCTTTTGCTTTTTCGGGATTTTCTTCAAGCCACTCATTGTTGCCGATGATTACGGGTGTGTAATAGTCAAAAACGGGATCAATGTCTGCAAATTCGAAATAATCGGTTTGAAGGCCTGCTACCTCACACGCAACTCCTGCCCAGCCGTAGAATATCCAGATCGCATCGACAGAGTTGCTTTTCAAGGCGGACACTTCATCTGTAACGGTTGACGGTATAAGCTCAACAAGGTCGAAATTACCGCCGTCAGCTTTCATTACGTCGCGTATCGTTGCTTTTTCAACGTCCATATCCCACGTAGCATATTTTTTGCCTTCAAGACCTTTCGGTGTGTTCATTCCTTCGCCCTTTCTTGAAATGATGCCCGAAGTGTTATGTTGAATTACTGCAGCGACAGCCGTTACGGGTAACGGTTCGTTTCCGATGAAGGCGGGTGCTAAAGAATCTTGAAATGATACCCCGAACTGTGCCTTGCCCGATGCTACATGCGCCTCAGCGCCACCCTCGGGCGGCTGAACCACCTCAACGGTGATGCCCGCTTCTTTGAAATACCCCTTCGCTTCGGCAACGAAAATTCCCGTGTGG
>JAZRTS010000074.1:0-13152 GCA_045652135.1 Eubacteriales bacterium
TTGCTTGTACCAGGATCAGCGGCAAAATCCCTTGAAAAAATATATCACAATTTGACAATTTTTTTATTGACAATTAGCGTAATTAGTGGTATAATATTGACAGAATACAGCGGGCGCGCTATATACGCAAGAAAGGAATAACGCAATGAAAGAATGCACAAAGAAAATCACTGGAAACATGGATCACATCCGAATCGCCGGTTATCGTGGCACATGGTACACTATTGACAGCACAATGCGAGACGGCCGCCGTTATTATCTGCTTGAACATGAAACATACGGCGATGAAACTTGTGCCTTGATTGTAACGCCGGACGCCGAAGTTGTGGGCGAAACATTCGATGATATCGAAACAGGTCTTGATGACAATCTTTGAACGGTAATACAAAAACAACATTAAAGCTGACCTATCGGCTATACTGGGAGAAAGGACTAAACAAAATGAAAGAAACAATCAAGACCTTTGAAGGCAAGTACGGCACAATATCACTTGTTCGCTATACCGAAAAAGAAGGCACGATATGGCACGTAATTCACAGTAATCCTGCGATGCCTGGCGGCAACTGGTTTGACAACAAAAGAGACGCGATGATTTGTTACCAGTTTCTTTGCGCGAAATACTAAAAAAAACATAGCTGTGCTATCGGCTTGACGGGCGGAAAGGAAATCATAATGAAATCAATTACTTATTTGATCGGCAACGGCCGAAATGATGACGGCATCAAGGGCGTACAGCTTTACACTTCATCAAAGCATGCGGATACCGCAGACAAGTTGATTAATACATACAATGTGTGCCTGCTGTCTACTATGCTTTCACTTAAAACGAAATACTTGATGCGCAATATCAAAGTAAACTTTGAAATCATTTAAAGGGGTAACCAAGATGACAATCCAAGAACGCACAGCATTTGATTTATTATGCGCGATCCACGCGACCGACAACAGATCGAAAGATGATATCAAGCTTTCTATACAAAAAGAAATTCGCGTAACAAACTTGCCTTCGGAAAGTGTCGAAGAAATGGTTTATATTGTAAAATCGGATTCGGATGTTAAAACAAAAATCGGTGATACAACAATCGGCGAATATGCGATTGTGCGCCGGTATGAAGTTGACAGCGCCGGCCTTATAATGTCACAATTCTATGACGGCGAACCACGCAAAATATCATTTATCAATGTAACAGAAGCCATACTACATGGTTATCTATATTTCATCTAAAAAGAGAAAGGAAACAAAAACGATGGCAACCATCAACAAGAAGAACAACAAGCCGGCCGAAAGCCGCGAATCCTGGAACACGATCAAAGGCGTGATGCGCATTTATGTCAAAATCTTTGACAACGGCAACACCAGCATTTCAACGAGCATCGGACGCAAAGAAGGCGAAGCCTGGAGCAACTTTTATTTGCCGATCTATGTATCGAAGGAATGCAATGTAACATTGAACGAAGGCTTGAACACAATCAATGTAAAGGCCGCATTTCTTTCGACATACAAAAAGAAGGACGGCAACGCCGCGCTTCAGCTTGTAATCACCGAAGCCGAAAACATCTAACGCACACCGAAAATGCCGGCTTGAAATACAGCCGGCATTATTTATGAAAGGAACAAACAAATGAAACGATACAACAAAGACATCATACCATTCGGCGCGCTTTGCCGGCAGTGGCGAAAGCGTTGCGGCATCTCTGCGCCGGATATGGCGGCCGCTTTAGGCATTAGAAACACAAATGATATATATCAGTTTGAACAAGGATATCGCGCATCATGGTATATTTTAAGCGCGTATATAAAAGCCGGATGTGATATCACTTATGAAATGACATTATCAAACACAAATCGCACCATTTGCGGATATTGTAAACATTATAGTGATTGCGCCGAACATACTGATTTTTATGAATCTTTTCCGGAAGTTGACGGCTGTCCGAAATTTGAAAGGGATGATGTACAATGAAAATCAAGGAATTTGTGAAGATATCACCGGCTGATCTTGCGCGCATGTCGGATGCTGATTTATTGAAGATAAACCGAGCCGGCGCGAATCTCTCCAATCGCCGTTTATCCGGCCTTATTGCCGCCGGCGGATCAGCGTCACCGGCATTTCAAAGCTTGCCGAAATCCGTTCGCGATACACAACGATTTGAAGCGGTCGCCGCTTCTCGCGGCAAAATGATCGCAATGATCCAAAGCCAGCAGGTTTATCTAAAATCAGCTTATTCGACAGGCGGCGATTGGCGCAAAGTTTCTGCCAAAATTGAAAAACAGTATGGCAGATCATATACGCGATACCGGTACACCATTGACGGCGGAATTATACCGGAAGCTGTTGCGAAGAAGCAGAATATACCCACTTTTACGCGCGGCACAATCAAAAAGTTTTGGAATGTCTTTCACAAATTGCAGGAAGCGCGGCCGGAAATGTTCGTATCAAAGTATGATAAACAAGCTGTGTTTGATAAGATTACGGAATACATCAAAGAGATAAAAGGAACAATTTCCGAGAATCAAGCTTTGCGAGAATTGGAGAGTGCAATAAATGCAGACATACGAAGCG
The DNA here is from genome assembly GCA_045652135.1 of Eubacteriales bacterium. Taxonomy (GTDB): domain Bacteria; phylum Bacillota; class Clostridia; order Oscillospirales; family CAG-272; genus RGIG7213. Next base: position 2,565 of record JAZRTS010000074.1, read on the forward strand.
CCGAACAGCAACAGCAAGCCGAAATACAGGCCATCCGATCCGGAAAACATAAATCTTTTTAAAGCTAATTTTGACAAGGCGGCCGCCGGTAAGTTTTTTCAAGCCGATCAGTTTGATGATTTTATCGCGGCCGCTGTGCCGCCTACAACGCCCGTAGGACGCGCGAAGAAGATTGAATATATTGAAATACCGGCTTCATTTGATATTGAAACTACAAGCTTTTATGAAGGCTCACAGAAGGCCGCAACATTATATATTTGGATGTTCGCGCTGAACGGCTGTGTAATCGTAGGCCGGACATGGTACGAATTAACGCTTTTCATCTATTCTTTAAAAGTCGCGCTTGATCTTGATCCGGCTTCGCGCCGCCTGGTTTGTTATGTGGAAAATTTAGGTTTTGAATTCCAGTTTATGAAAAACCGGTTTTTATGGCAAGAAATGTTTGCGATGGAAGAAAGGCGGCCGATCAAGGTAACTTGTGATGCCGGCATACAATTTCGCTGTAGTCAATTCTTATCGGGAATGTCGCTTGACGGAATCGGCAAAGTCTTGACAATGTTTCCGGTGCGGAAGCTTTCCGGCGATCTTGATTACTCTTTACCGCGAAACTGCGAAACCGAATTAACGCCGGAAGAAATGCAATATTGTATCAATGATGTACTTGTGTTGCAATCATACATTTACGAAAAAATAATAACTGAAGGAAGTATAACAAAGATACCATTAACAAAAACCGGTTATGTTCGCCGGCTGTGCCGGAATAATTGTTTGTATGCGACAAACAGCCATAAAACAAACGAAACCGGCATCAAGTTTACAAGATACCGGCGTTTGATGGAAAAATTAAAATTAAGTGTTCCCGAATACATGCTTGCAAAGCGCGTTTATCAAGGCGGCTTTACACACGGAAATGCCTATTACACCGACAGCATCATTGAAGCACCGATTAAATCACTTGATTTCACTTCATCATATCCCTATTGCTTGATTGCTTTTAAATATCCTATGTCGGAAGGCGAAGAATATACGCCGGCGACATATCAAGATTTTATTGATAACATCAAAAATTATTGGTGTATGTTTGATGTTGTCTTTCATGACATTGAAGCAACATTTTATTATGATCATTATATAAGCAAAAGCAAGTGCCTGGAATATCGCAATGAAACTGTTGATAATGGCCGTATCGTTTGCGCAGATTATATTTTGACATCCTGCACCGGCGAAGATTTCGACATCATCCGGCAAACTTACAAATGGCGCAAAATGACGATTTACAACTTTCGCCGGTATCGGAAATACTATTTGCCGACCGATTTTGTCAAAACTGTTGTTGATCTCTACAAAAAGAAAACTGTATTGAAAGGCGTTGCCGGATCGGAAAAGGAATATCAACTTAACAAAGAAAACTTGAATTCACTTTATGGCATGTGCGTTACAGACATATGCCGCGAAGAAATCAAGTTTGAAGGCGGCGAATGGTCAACCGATGCCGCCGATCCGCACAAGGCAATTGAAGATTACAACGAAAGCAAAACGCGCTTTGTTTCTTATCTGTGGGGAATCGCATGCACCGCCTACGCGCGACATAACTTGTGGCGCGCAATCCTGGAATGCAAAAACGATTATATTTACAGCGATACCGATTCAATCAAGCTGTTGCATTATGAAGCGCACAAATCATTTTTTGATCGTTACAATCAAGAAGTTGTATATCTGTTGCGCCTGGCGTGTAATTTTCATCACATTTCAATTGATGATGTTATGCCAAAAACACAAAAAGGCGTTCAAAAAATCATTGGCGTTTGGGATGATGATGGCGATTATCGCCGTATGAAATTTTTAGGCGCTAAAAGATATTTGACCGAAGATAAAAGCGGCGATCTGCATTTAACTGTTGCCGGCGTTCATAAAACAAAAGCGATTGAATTCTTGAAGTTGAAATACAAGGACAATACGAAAGTTTTTCAAGCGTTCACCAATGAATTGACAATACCGGCGGAAGCTTATCTTGATGAATCCGGCAATTTGATTGATCCGAAAAAAGTTGATTCGACAACGCAAATGACAGTGTTATCGCCGGCCGGAAAGCTAACGCATACTTATTTTGATGAAGCAATCAAAGGCGTTTTAATTGATTACAAAGGACATGCCGCGCCTTATGAAGAACAATCCTTTGTTCATCTTGAAAGCGCCGGTTATAGTTTATCGCTTGCATCCGAATATATTGATTTCATCCGGATGTGTAAAACAATTTATAGTTAAAATGCACAAGCTGGCGGATCTTCCGCCAGCTCATGTTTTGTTTAAATTGCACAAATTAAGCCGATTTGCAAAATGCAATGTAGTTGCGCATTATTTCGCCGGTCGGGTTATCGGCGTAAAAGAATTTATCTGCCAGGTAAAGCGCATATATCTTTTGTTCGGTTTTGGTAATCGGTCTTGTAAGGAAACGCCGGTAATTCGGCCGCGCGTTATATTCTGTTGTGTAAATAAGATCGCGTTCCGTATTTTTCAATTCGGTTGTTTTCTTATGTACAAAAACAAAAAGTAAATCATCATGCGCAACCACTTCGCAATGTAGGCAATCGCCCTTGAATTCGATAAAGAAGTTAAAAATAACTTCGGATGATTTATATTTACAAGGGCAATGCGGATATATTTCGATTTCCCATGCTCCGTTTGAAATCATCTGCAAATGCGGATTGTCAAAGCAGAAAAGATCAATGTTCGCCTTTTTGCTTTTTTGGTCTTGTTCCGGTGATTTGCAATATTCAACAGCTATTTTGCAATGTTTACCCTTTTCATCACCCATCGTGTAAACATCAATCGTACCGGCCGGCTGTTTGCGTATCCTGGTCAACCCCATTTCTTCAAAATAAGGGCAATACTGATTGACAGTATTTCCGAGCATAAATATCTTTACTTCATCGTGCCGATCGCGCGCAATCGTTGATACAGTATTCATAAATAACACATATTCGTTTGAAAGATAAATACTGCGCGTTAAAAATTCATCAAATATGATGGTTTTAACTTTGTTGTATGAAGTTGATTTATCATGTTCGGTCGCGGAAAGGCTGAAGCCGAAAGCGAAAGGCTCTTCAGCCGTAATGCGCTTTTGAAGTCCGTTATCATAACGGCACAAATACCACCGGCGCGAATAATAATAAACATCATTGTATTCGCCTTCGGTAAGTTGTGCGATAACATTTGTGCCGTATCGGTTTGATGTGAGAGATTGAAACATTGAAGCGCCGCGCTGTTTCGCAAAATCTTCATCCCACCGGCGCACAATGGCAAACTGCGCGCCGGTTTCAATATAATCTTTTAATCCATGATATAAGGCATCATAGGTTTTGCCGTTTGATCGCTGGCCTATGATTATATTATATGTGCAATTCAGCTTTCGAATTTCATCCGAAGAATAATATTTACGCATTACGATAATCCTTCATCAAATATTACACCGGCCGCAAGAATCGCGATCAGTTCATTTTTTTCTGCCGCAGTGGCGCGGAAGTTGTCAAGATGGATTGAAGTGATTTCCGCATAGCCGGTTACATCGGCAAGCTTCTTTGATTCGTAAAGCGGCATTCCAAGAAGATTATTGTTTCTTGCGTTCGCGTTCACTGTGTTATCATACACAAGCACCACCGGCGCGCCGTCAATATATTTGCCGGAAAGGCCGCCGGCTGAAGCTGATCTTGAAGCGTTCGCCGCATTTGACATACCGCCGACCACACCGCCGACAGCACCCAGCGCCGCAGTTGCGCCGCCGGTTTCCATTGCGACAGCCGCCGCAATTACTGTTGACGCAACACCGGCCGCAATTTGTCCGTAGTTCGTAAGATTCGAAGAAATCGGCAAATCAATTCGAACATTGGATTGCGCCAGGAAATTTGTCGCGCCGGCTTCGGTCATTCCGTAATAAAGCACCGAATCGCCGGTAACTGAATTTGTTACAGCCTTAAAATAGACATCAACAGAAGCCGCACCCGAAGCAAATAAAATGCTGTTATCAAGTTTAATTCTGCCGAAAGGCATAAACTGCACATAAACATCACGATACGGCGCGTAATTCTTATATTTATATGTGCTGTCTGCGGAAATCGTTGCTTTCCACGCGCAAGTGTGTAAACCGCGCCGCACCACTGATGCCGTTATACCGGTATAATCGAAATCGGCAGACATACCAGGTCTGTCCAATTTAGCGACCGAATCGCCGGTAACAGCAACTTGATACGGAAGCCAAAAATTTGAAAGTATAAAGTCGACAAATGTTTTATTATTAAACAATGTGGCTTTTTTAAGCTGTTCTTGAACAAGTTTCATATAATCAGCTTGCGAAAGTGCATAAAAAGCCTGCGGCTGTCCGGTAGTTATTTCAACATTGTTCGCATCTTTAGGCGTTAACCCAACCATCTGGCAATATCTCTTGCCGCCATCATCGCCTTGATAGGTGTCATACATTACAGTTTCGGAAGATTTCCAGGTGTTACCGATATCGGTAATTGTTGCCGTTATCTTGGTTAATATAGTTTTATTCTGGATCGGAAGCGCCGAATCTGTCAATGTCGAATCGGTTACATCTTCATTGCGCGCAACAATGCCGGTACAGCCATAAAGCATTGTTTCAGCATTTCGGTCGCCATGATATGTTTCAAGCACGTCAACCGAACAAGAAAGCTGAAATAGATTTTGCCCGACCGCCACAACATTATTGATATAATACCAACGGCCGAAAGCGCCTATATAAAGATGTGTCCAATCGGTCGGTATTGTGTTACGTTCAATTACAATTTCCGGCTTCAATATACTGCAAGGCTCGCGCAATGTGCCGGAAAATATTGCCCGATAAGTAAACCGCTTTTCAACAGTGTTGTTATCATTTGAAGTTGAATACGCTTCAATGCTAAAAGCCATTTTTTTTTTACTCCTTGTTGAAATTGGCCGGCCGGAAATCTCCGACCGGCCTTGTTTGCGCATTAATTAAGCCATGTAGAAGACAACGCAGTTTTCGTTAAGATCATTGAAATACTGCGCCTTCATCTTGTAGAAGTAATTCGTGAAGTCGGCTTTTGCGTTCGGCTGTGTGCGTACCCATCTTTCCATGCAGTTGATACCGGCGGCATCTCTGTCGAAGATCACGCCAAGTATATAATCCTGGCTGACGGAATTGCCTTCGGTAGTGGTAACATCAATCGCGGATACATCGGCAAGGGCATAGGTTGTGCCGCTTCCCTGCCAGTACGCAGTTGTTTCGCCTTCGGGAAGCTTCACAAATTCGTTGTGGAAAGTGTCGGCCTGGAGATAGGCATCAGCGGCGCGGCGGAAATCCGAAAGCAGAATTATTTTCTGCATCGCCTTCGGCGTGAATCTCTCTTTACCGCCGACATTGAACAGCGTGCTGATCTCTTCCAGACGATCGGAAGTCTGGCCGATTCGCATGGCGGCGAATTTCAAAAATTCAAGATCGGAAAGGGCAAGGCCGACAGTAAGAGCCGTACCGCCGGCGTTGGGGCCGGCATTGTATTCCGAAAGAAGATTGATCGCGTTCACGCCGCCGGCGTTGATAACTTCGCCGATCATGTTGTTGACAGTGCGGCGCGCCAGGTTGACAAGCGCAACTGTGAACCCCTTGTCAATCTCATTGTAGATCATCGAAACAAAGGCATTCAGTTCACCGGCCGAAGAAAACGCGCTTTTAAGCTGTCTTTCGGTGATTGATTTATCAATCTCAAAAGTTACATACTTGTTGTAAAATTTGACATCAACCGGCGTTCCGTAAAATTCATGCGGATCATAGGTCGCGCCATTAACAAGCTGAAAACTTTCGTTCTGCGTTGCTTTCGGGATTTCCGAAGAAACTTTCTGGAGAACAGCGCCGTACTCCCAGCCGTCACGCATAAGCGAATACCCGAAGCCGCGATATTTGCGATCAACGAACACCATGCGGCCGATATGGTCGACAAGTTTTCCGGAAAACGCATCAAAACTGTTGTTGTCAAAGATGGCGTTGCCCGCGTCAACAACATTTGACAGATCTTCCGTAAGAAGCGCCGAAGTGCCGACCGATTCGGCAAGCGCATTGTTAACGATAGTGTAAATCTGTTTTACTTCCATTGTTTTTATTTCCTTTCAAAATTAAAAAATTTTTTTACTATCTGTGTATGTTATATCGCCATACGCATTGGCCGCCGAAGGCGCTAAACCAATATTTGCGCCACTATTTCCATACTGAATATTCACGCCCCCACCGGTAAAAAGCACACGCACCATATAGCCAGAAATATTAAATACATTTGCGGCATATTGTATAATATTTGTCGGATCAATAGTACTTGAATTTGAATATACTAAACATTGAAGTTGTATATTATTCAAGGCTGAAATCGAAGTGGTACCGGCATTTTTAATTGTCATAAATATTAGATGTTGCCAAAGTTCAACGCTAGCCGGCGTTGCCCACACCGGCGCTTTATCTACATCAAGTGAAAGCACATCACCGGCAGATGCCGCCAAAGTGTCCGGAAGGCCACTACCGCCGATTTCGCCGCCGTCACCAGCAGGATCGAATATTTTGATATCGCCGTTTGCTTCGACATTTTTAACAGTGTAATACTTGCCTTCCGGAAGAAGAAAAGTAATCGAAATGCCAGCACCGCCGCCGATATCGGTAAAATCTTCGGTGTTGATCTGTACATTGATGAAATTAGCCGAATCGGAATAAAGCATATAATCCGTAACGCCGACCGGCACAAACGCATCAATCAAGATCGCTTTTTTGATGTTGGTTGTTTTTAGATAATAATGAACATTTTCATCACTATCAATGCATGATACCACTTCACCGAGAATACGTCCGCCGTTTTTCCAGTAAACAACGCCGCCTTCGCCGGCTACAAGATCATCACGCGAAATGCGAATATATCCGTTTGCCATTGTGTTTTTCTCCCTTTAAGTTATTTTATTTTGGCAAAATAATCAAACCCCATCGACATAAACAGCGAAACTTGCAGTATTTGCATGAATTGTCACATACACATGTTCACTGCCGGTTTCGCCGTTGTCGGTAACGAATCGCGGCGCGCATCCGATCGCGCTTGTAATACTGCTTATTGTGCCGCCATCACCGACCGGCACATATATGCCATCTTTTAGAATGCCTTCGGAATCGTAAGGCGTAAGGTAAATCACATGCGTATCGGCGTTATCAACACCGGAAAAATGAAATATTTGCGTCCGCCACACAACAGATGAAGGATCATCCGGATCAGCGCCGCGATAACGCACACCAAGATCATATGTTTGATCAACATCAAGATAATTATCAAGTAAAATCGTTAATGTGCATGCATACGCAAATGATGCTTCAGTATCCGGAACAGCAACATGCGCCGTTGCATATGATGTTACATCGGTATCGCCGTTTGCTGTGATGTTGATCGTTCCGGTCGGCGTTATGCCGCCGGTATTAATTCCGGTCGCCTGCTCTCCGTTCGCAAGATGGAAAGTTTTACCGGTCGCGACATCGGCCGCCGTAGCCGTATCGCCGGTTAAATCAATCAGCGTATGGCCGTCAAAGGCCACTTTAGAAACTGCCATAATGCACCGCCTTTATGTGATATCAGCCACATAATATGTGGTTGTAACGCCGTTTTCGGTGATCGCCAGCGGCTTGCGCGTTACGGCGTATTCTGTGCCGCCGATCGTAATTTTGCCGCGCGTTTCAAGCGAAAGCGCGCTTGCTGTTTTGTTTCCGGTCAGCGTCACGCCGTTTATTTTCGGCTTATTGTCAAGATCATCATAATCGGTTGTGCCGCCACCGCCGCCGGAAGGCTCTGTAAACAACTGGCCGTTACGCTGGCCAACCGGCTGTGTCATTGCGTCTGTCGCTTTTACCGGCGCAATTCCGCCGCATTTATAAAGATATGGGCAACATCCAAAAGGCCACATTTTCACAATCTCCCTTTCCAATAATTAATTGTTAGTATTGTATCGACATTTGCGAATACAATATCAAAAAACTGCGTCCGGCGTACATCAATTTCGCTTTGAAGCATCTGTTGTGATGTGGTCACGCCTATATTGCCGCTTCGTTCAAGCTGATCAAAGCCGGTTTTGCTTTCTTCGGTGTAGTTCTTCGCCTTGTCGCCGGTTGTGCGGCTTGTGCCGTTGCTTTGTGATGCCGGAACAGCGGCCGAAGAATTGAAGCCGTACACATTGCCATTTGCGCCATTGGCAACATTTATATCGGTATTTTCCTTGCGAGTAGTAACAACGCCAGGCGTTGTTTTTTCCTTCATGTTATAGTTTTCAAGTGGATCATATTGCAAATTTAACGCTGTCCAAAGTTTCGACCAGGAAAGCGCGTATTTATTAAGTATGATCGTTTGGAGTCGCGCAAGTTCCACGCCGTCAATCTGTCCATCATTCGGCCAATCGGTCATTTTTTCGACAAGCGGAGAAGATTCCTTTAAACCCGAATGATTCCCGAAGTATTCGATATCAAGCGCGATTTTGTCGATATCAGCATCATCATCCCAGGGAACACCGGTCAAAGTCGCGAAAATACCGCCGCCGGTCATCCAAGACGCGAAATGATCAATTAATCTGCTCATTATCTGCACCGCCTTCCTGGCCGTCTGTGGCCGGCTCTGCGGCCCTTTCGGATGTTTCTGCGGCCATTTGTATTTGATTATCAAGCCAGGCGCTATTGTATTCTACAGTTACTTCCAGGCCGTACATATCTTTTAACTTTTTGCACATTTCGCGCCGGCATTCGAACATGTCATCAATAAGCGGAAGTAAAGCATCTGTATTCATTTGTGATTCGGTCATTGTCAATGATTCGCGTTTCATATTGTAATTGCTGTCAAGACCAAGTTCGTTATACCAAGATGCCTTTATATACTGTTCCGCTTCGATGATCTCGCGTATTGTCTGCGCCGCATAGGCCGCGCCAGGCTGAAGCTGAATACCGCCGGTGAATTCCGAAGATGCTACAGCATGCAGATTGCCGCGCTCAAGATCAAGTATAAGATTATCAGCCGTCAGCTTGTCGCTGTCGGTTGATCCGTTAAACAGCCATTGAAGCCGGCTATTGATTAATGCAACGTAAAATGAAAGTTCATTTTCTGCAAGTAAAGTTGCATAACGCCGGTGAAGCGGCATCAATCCGGTAATCATATGATCATTGCGGCAAAATACGCAATCTTCATCAAGCTTGAAAATTTTATCAAAATCAAGGCCAGGATTCGCAACCACATATTCCGTACCGCGATAATAAACATCCGGTAGGCCGCCCAGGCCGCCGGTAAAACTGAAAAATTGATAATCCTTTTCAGCAATTATGCAATGGCCTAAACCCTGCATCTGTTGCTCAAGGATGTACGCCGGAATTGTGGACGGAAGGCCGGTATATTTAAACATTTGCGCTGTGCGAACAAACATATACCGGATGTGCGATCGTACAAGTGATTCTTTATCGCGGAAATCGGCGCGCCGCATTCCCATCATCCACGGCTTTAGCGCCGGATCGGTATAATAATTGTTATCGTAATCTCTTCTTCCCATTATTTAAGCCTTTCGGAAAGTTGCGTTATAACAATGGTCATTTGTGATATGGCCTTTGTATTATCCGCAATCGTTGTATTCAGCGCGTCCAAAGTGGCGTTGTGCCGTTCATCAAGCGTTTTAATTTCTTCCTTGTGTGCTTCCGTAATGGCCGAAATTTCAGCTTTATAATCCTTGTCTTTCTGCGCCATATACCAAAACATGGCGGCACACGCCGCAATTGGAAAAAGATAATTTCCCAGTAAATTAAGAAATGTTTCCATTGATCAAAGCCTTTATTGTGCGGAATGCAACCGCTTCTTCCTTAAGTTGTTTATACTCCGTTTCCGAAATCTTGATATATTCTTCTGCTTCGTAATACGGATGCACCAAAAAATCAATTTTTGGATCAGTCATTGAATATGTGCGAGTACCAACACAATGAGCATCAGTTATGTTGCCTTCAATAGTGGTTAATGTCATCGTCTTCCGGTCGACAGTTTTAACAAGGCCAGTATGCAATAGTTTACCAGGCGTTCCATTGTTAAATACAAGTTGATCGCCAGGCATTGCATCAATGCCTTTGCCGATGCGTTCCGGCGGAAACATACACTTTATATAGCCGACAGATGCGCCGTATATGCTTACCGGCTTTACCTGCATTGCGGCTGTCTTGTCACAATTCGCGGTCTTAAAAAAACACCAGTCGCAAAATACAGTACAATAATCGTATCCGTTTTTGTTGCCGTTGTAATATCCTGCGTCATTAAGGTCGCGCGCATACTTGGTATATTTGCCGCCTGGGTTTGCGGTTGGATCGTCAAGTTGATCGTTTGTTTTCTTGCCTACATATCCAATTTCCGCAAGCGCAACGGCAATCAAGTCGGATGCTTTCACTGTCATCATCTCCCGAACATATTATATCACAAATTTGTGCCGCTGTCAATATTGCGCAAAATATTTGCCGCTGATCCTGGTACAAGCAAGTGGACAAGTGGCAGGCTGATTGGTGCGACCGGTTAAATCGGGC
>JAZRTS010000075.1:0-4606 GCA_045652135.1 Eubacteriales bacterium
CGCCCTTTGCACATATAATTTTACTGATTTCAGAAAACAAGTCACTATTACAAGTAATAGTTTTTTGGATTTTTTTCAAAAAGTTCAAATTTTTTTTACCTAAAAAACACAAAAGCAGCCCATTGGAATACCCAAAAGACTGTCTTTAGAAAACTATGATTTTTAGAAGCCACCCTCGCCCGTCGCGGGTTTCGGTGCAGACGTTGTATTTCTTCCGCTTGCCATTTTCGGGCCAAGCTCTGCAACATTTTTTGTCCGTCTGTGTAAGCCGTACTATTGACTTTTTTCGTGAAAAATGATAATATGGGATAAAACGTCGCCTTCACAGCGACAAAAAAAGGCTTTTTTATACTATAATCCGATTATAAAGCAAAAAAACGAAAGGATCGTCTACAATGAAAAAGAACCGTAACATTTTAACATTATTTTTGCTACTCATACTTTTTACTGTCTTTATGCTGTCAGGATGCAGCTCGGATAAAATCTCTGAAAACAGCGATGATATAGATGAAACTGAAACATCTGCCGTTCAGCAAACAGAAATCGCAGATACAACAGATACCTCGTACACAGAAAATGCAAATACAGATATTTACGAAACCGAAGAGTCTGATGAGATCACAAGCTCAGATGATACTCTCGCAGCAGGTCACACGCACGAATACTCCTTTACAACAGTACCGTCATCTTGCACAGAGCCGGGATACACGGAATACAAATGCTTACAATGCGGTGACACCTATGCAGACGATTATACAGCCGAAATGGGACACGAGCTTACCGTTGTTGAAACATCTGCCCCCACGTGTAACGAGGATGGACGAACGGTATACAAATGCAATAGCTGCGAATACACAAAAGAAGAATATTCCCCATCATTGCCGCATTCTTACAACTCCTCTGTAACTGATGCAACATGCACAGAAGGCGGATACACGACACACACCTGTAAAAATTGCCTTCATTCCTTTACCGACAGTATAACGAAAGCAAAGGGGCATACTTACAAAAAATCCGTTATTCAAGCTACATGCACAGAAGGCGGATACACGTCGTATAGCTGTAATTGCGGAGACACATATACAGGCTCTCTTACGTCCGCAAAGGGACACTCATTCGGTGAATGGATAACAGTAAAAGAGCCGACCGAGCAAAGCGACGGCACAGCCGAGCGTACATGCAGACTGTGCAAAGAAAAGGAATCAAAGGTCCTGAACAAGCTCATTCCGCAGCACACACACAAATATACATCGAGCATCAAAAAAAGTCCTACCTGCACCGAAAGCGGCATTTTGCAGTACAAATGCAACTGCGGAGCGTCATATACGGAAAGCATCAAGGCACTGTCACACAGCTACAAGCAGACATTAACAGCACCGACCTGCACAGAACAGGGCTATACAACGCACCTCTGCTCAAAATGCGGTAACAGCTACAAGGACACATATACAAATGCAAAGGGGCACAGCTACAGCACACCCGTCACAGTGGTTGCAACTTGCACCAAGGATGGATATACCGTACACAAATGTAAAATATGCACATACTCCTACACAGACGGATACGTTCCTGCTCATCACAAATATACCGACATTGTAACAAAAGCAACATGCACAGAGGACGGATATACAACTCATAAATGCACAGAATGCTCATATTCCTACACCGATACAAAAGTAAAAGCAAGCGGTCACAGCTACAGCCACAAAATAACGTCTGCTTCGTGCTTGGAAAAGGGCTATACCACGCACACCTGCTCCAAATGCGGTAACAGCTACAAGGACACATATACAAATGCAACGGGGCACTCATACAGCCTCAGCAAACGCACCCCCTCCACCTGCGTCGTCAATGGAAACAATGCGTATCGCTGTGCAAACTGCGGTCATACCTATACAGAGGCTCTCCCTCTTTCCGATCATTTATACCAATATGCAACGATATCTGCAACGTGTACTGAAAAGGGGTATAAAAAATACACATGCAAGGTATGCGGCGACAGCTATACAGACAGTGAGCGGGATGCATTGGGGCATAAATACACATTCGCCTCTGAGGATAACGGAATTATAACCTACGGATGCGAAAGATGCAACAACTCATCCTACAAGGAATACGAAAACGCCCGTTACGATGCATCGCTCACACCGCCGGAGATATTATATACCTTTTCCCGCAACCCAAGTACGACTGTATACTCTGAGTCACAGTTCAGTAAAGACAATGGATATATGTGTCAGGGCATGGTATCAAATAGTTCTGACTTCCAAAAAAATACAGCCATTGAGTATGACTTGTATGCCAACAACAAATATTATTACAGAATGGAATTTCCCTATCGCTCCGGCACTAATTATTACAAACTTAGAATGTGCAAAATGGACGGCGACGTATTCGTTTACGGTCCGTGGACAGATGTGATAGAATACGACGTATATAATTTCACTAAAGAGCTTAACAAAAAGCCGAAATATACGTACGAGCTTTATTCCATCGACGGCAACGATAAGGTATACAATGAAATTGAAAAGCTGTATTTTCTGAAAACGGATAATCCCAATCCTGACAGCATAATGTTCTATACGGGCAAAGCTCAGACACCCGATCATTTCTACGCTACAACTTTTGTCGACGGTCTTCTCTGTACAGATATCGAATATATGAACAAGCTGGACCACAACACGAGCGTAAGAAAGGTAGACGGGGGCTATGTCCTCAGAATGTATGCAAGAGAAGTAGGAGTCATGCATCTTGAACTGCGCGAGGGCACAGCCGATGGATATATCAAAATACGCGGTTACGATATAAATGTTCTGGATTATGAAAAAGCGGAGATTGAATGGATCGACAACGCGATAGCAAAAAACACCACAGCTCAGATGACGAGCAAGGAAAAACTCGAAGCGGTCATAGACTATATAGAAGCCTGCAACTTCAAATATCTTACAAACCGTGACGGAACAAAGCTCATAAGACTTGCACGTCAGCCGAACGACCCGTGGTTCTTATCATATCGCTGGGACAGTATGAAATCGCCCGCTGTGCTTGCGAAGATAGCCGAGCGGATAGGCGGCTTTGAAAAGGTAGTAAACTGTTATACAAGCAAAGAGCATGATTGGTCATATCACCACATGGCTTGCGTAACGTATAAGGGACAAGAATATTACTACACCGTATCTCCTCTTGCACAAACTGGCGCCGTAAATGAAAATGACCTTAAAAAAATAGATTTCACAAGTCCCTCGGAGCTTTCGCAGTTTTACAAAATACCGTAACCTATACAGTCGGCTTCCCTTTCGGCAGCCGACTGTGTTTTTATGCTTTTGTCTTAAACGAAATATAAAATTCGATCAATGTATGTTCCTGTATATAACGCTGACTCTCTTGAGTGTTGAGATAAGCATTAAGAGATACAGGATCGATTTTATTGCGATCATATCGAATCACGGTAATCCCACATGTTACATTCGTACCTTTAAAGCGAGAGTCGGTTAATGCTGTGATTCCGGTGTTCCTCTTACCGTTATAAGCAACTCATCACCTGCGAGTCCTGTTTTCCTAAACCCATCCCCAATAGATCGGTTTATGTATTTAATTGCGGTAATGGATAGGATTTTCAATGTCTTTTCTTTATCTACTACGGTGCAACGGTTGACGGTTTTGCAATTTTATGATACAATAAAAGAACGGTGCAAACCGAATTTAATTTTTGGAGAATGCTGTTTGAAAAGAAACAACACCTTGGAGATTGTATTGTAAACGAGAGGGTTTGCAAATACATTCTCGCAAATCCTCTCGTATTCCCATCGTCAACGAATAATGAAAGGATTTAAAAATGGAAAATTTGACGATACGTTTAGAAACAGAAAAAGACTACAGAGCAGTTGAAGAATTAACCCGCGAGGCATTTTGGAACGTCTACAAGCCTGGGGCTGACGAGCATTACTACGTGCATATGATGAGAAATCATCCCGACTTCATTCCCGAGCTTGCGTTTGTGCTTGAGAAGGACGGCAAAATTATCGGCAATATCATGTACACAAAGGCGTGGCTGGAAGATGAGCACGGCGAGCGCAAGGAGATTCTTTCCTTCGGGCCGCTTTGCATTGCTCCCGAATACCAGAGACAGAAGCTTGGCAAGTTGCTCATTGAGCATTCCTTTGAGGTTGCACGCGGAATGGGCTACGACGTGAACATCAATTTCGGCAACCCCGGCAACTACGTCAGCCGTGGGTTTGTAAGCTGTAAAAAGAAAAATGTCAGCTTTGTTGTGGGCGGTAACTTCCCGACAGCATTGCTTGTAGCAGAGCTTGTTCCGAACGCACTTGACGGCAAAAAGTGGATGTATATTCCCAGCACCGCCGCAGACTGCTGCGAGGACGTTTCCGCCGTGGAAGCCTTTGACGCGACATTTCCGCCAAAGGAAAAGAAGTGGATGCCCAGCCAAGAAGAGTTTTACATCTATAGACATTCTTCGGTAGTCAGATAAACGTAAAAGCCGATGAGGTTTCGATTGATTCCTCATCGGCTGTTTTCTTTGTCTACTGCGGAGCAATCATTGATATCGGCACGGATATATCGGTTCCTAAGGAAATGATCGGCTTTT
>JAZRTS010000076.1:0-2766 GCA_045652135.1 Eubacteriales bacterium
CCGCTTGGCCCCCGACTTTGCTCAAATGAAGAAGCAACCTTTGACCTTGGTCTCGGAGCAATAAAAAGAGGCAACGCAAAGCCCGAAATTTATGAAGTCCCTGCACAGAAATGGGTTGACTTAACCGATAAAAATGAAGAATTCGGCGTTTCCGTTTTAAGCGACTGCAAATACGGTTGGGATAAATTTGCGGATAACACTCTGAGAATGACGGTTATACTCACACCTCTCAACAACTCAAGACCCGCTTCTGTTCAGAGCATGATGGATCTCGGTCTTAACCGTTACGGCTATGCAATCTGCGCCCACAAGGGTTCGGATATTTCAAGGGTACAGGCAGCCGCCCGTGAATTCAGGGCTCCCATGGCGGGTTTTGTTACCGATAAACATATGGGTATTCTCGGTGCTTGCTACAGTTTTGCCAATATTTCCGACAGCGAAATTATCATCCGCACAATCAAGAAAGCGGAAAACACAGATGAAATTGTTGTAAGAGTAAACGAAGGCTGCAACAAAGCTCATAAAAATGCAAGATTATCGCTTGGCAACGGCATAGTTTCTGCCCGTGAGATTTACGCTTCCGAAGAGCATATCGGTGACGCAACGGTAAAAGACGGCTCGCTTGTGTTTGATATGAATCCCTATGAAGTCAGGAGCTTTGCTTTAACTCTTGCGCCTATGGATAATAAAGGAAAAACCGCTCCGTATTCATACATTGAGCTCCCGCTTAATACAAAGGCTTTTTCTTCAAATCAGTCACGTTCGGGTAACGGTATTCATGGCAAGAATTACACAATTCCCGAAGAACTTGTTCCCGATATCATCACAAGCGGCGGCGTTGATTTTGCCATAAATAAAGGTGAATGCGACTCTCTGCTTGCCGACGGACAGACCATTGCTCTTGACGGCGGATACAACAAGCTTGTTATTCTTTGCGCAAGCCTTGACGGTGACAAGGAATACACGTTTGACGTTGACGGCAAACCTGTTAAAATCAAGGTCAGCGACATCGAAGAAAGACCCTTCGCCTGGGATTTATACGGTATGAAACGTACCGCAAAAATCAAAACCGATGTTCTGGGCTGGGAATGCACCCACACCCACTCCGCCAAAGGCCATGATTATGCACATCAGCTTTTCTTCTTTAAATATGCGATAGAAACAAACGGCGCAAAATCAATCAGGCTGCCCTGCGACAAAAATTTATTTATCCTTGCCGCAACACAAATCAAAACAGAATGCGAATGCAAATGCGTCACACAGCTTTATGATACGGTTGAGCCGAGAGAATTCAACTTCAAGCTTAAAACTCTGAAATCAAAGCTTAATTATCTTTACCGAAAAGCAATCGCTTACGTCTGGAGAATTGACGATATCGGCAGAATTATTTATCTTCATTACAGACCGTAAGAATAGCTGTGCGGAAAAAGGAAACCCGTTCACAAATCAACTTTCTTAATGTACTCCAAGCCTGAGTCCGCATCATAAATTTCAAATATGTTTTCTGTAAAAATTACCGTCCGACACCTTGTGTATCGAACGGTAATTTTTTATTATACTCCGAAAAAGTGCAATATATTGCGAAGCTGTATCTGCAAAAGGAATCGGTTATTCGATATGTTCAACTGCCGTCAGGCTTTAAATTCCACCGTTTTTCAAGCTCAAGCATTGCTGCGCAACAAGAATCAAACTGTGTCCATGTTGTCTGTAACGGGTCACCTTCACGGATACGCATGGTGCGGCGGATTTCCTTGGGGATGACGACTCTTCCGAGGTCATCAATTCTTCTGACAATACCTGTGGCTTTCATTTTATATCTTTCTCCTTGTTTTCTATATTTGCCCTGTTATTGTTTGTCAGAAATTGCGGTTTATACGAAAATTAAAAATTTGATTTATACAATGATTATTGATTAGTTTTGGGGGATGTGTTACACTTTAAATATGCATACCTTTATGAAAACGAGGTTTATTATGATTAAAGAGCTCATCCACGACCCGATTTTGCTTGCAAGAAAATCGGAGGTCGCAACAAAAGAAGATTTGCAGGTGGCACAGGATTTGCTGGACACCCTCATCGCCCACAAAGACGGTTGTGTCGGTATGGCGGCAAATATGATCGGTGTGTGCAAGCGAATCATTTCGTTCGATAACGATGGCACATATATGGTGATGTTCAACCCCGAGATTATAAAAAAATCAGGAGCCTACGATGCAGAAGAAGGTTGTCTTTCTCTGCTTGGAGGCCCCCGAAAGTGTAAGCGTTATCAGACAATAAAAGTGCAATGGCAGACCGCTGAATTTCAGACTCGCATCAAAACATTCACAGGTTTCCCTGCACAGATAATTCAGCACGAAGTTGACCATTGCAACGGAGTTTTGATTTAAGCGGAGGTCGGGACAATGATAAAGCGGATTGTAAAAATAATTTCACTTGTATTGGTTGTTGTAATATTAGGAATTTTATCGCTTTCAATAAGACCCGCATACAGCGGTGTGAATTATAACCCCGCAGACAGTCAGAACAAAACGGACAAAACAATCAAGTTCGGCTCAGACGGGAAACTCAGGATTCTGCATATTACCGATACTCACCTTAAAGACAACCATAACCTTGACCCGACAATATGGCTGGTTGAGAGGGCTTGCGATGCGGAAAAGCCCGATATTGTTATGCTGACGGGCGATATTGTTCTGAACTGCGACAATGCAGAAGATACGAAGAAACTTATCAATGCATTGATGAATATTTTTGATTCAAGGAATA
>JAZRTS010000077.1:0-3021 GCA_045652135.1 Eubacteriales bacterium
AACGATGTCGGTGTTAGACGCTATCTCATAGGCAAGATCGGAAGCCTCCTGAGAGGTTATTTTGGGAGTAAGCCTCGGCGTGTAGTCGGTCGAAGAAACGCTGTAAAAAGTGTTAGCTCCCTCATGTTTTGTGAGTTTATACCCCTCCTGACTGAGGAAGAAATCTTGATTTATATCAGTAGTTTCACCGTCGGCGTTGTAGATCATTGCATTTTTGCACTTCTCAGCATGATCGTACTCAAACGTCATATCCTTGCCGTTTACCTTTAGGGTAACACTCGTTATATCATTTTTCTTAAATTCGGTAACCCGCTTTTTCTCGGATAAGCCGCCGGCGATAAACACTGCACCTACGGCAAGCGCCGCAATGAGCACCGCCGAAATTACCGTGATGATTATTCTTTTCTTAGTAAACATATCAGCTACCTCCTTATAAGAAATGCGCCTTAGTCACGCAAGCGCGTTACACCTCGCAGAAGAAGGAATATACGCTGCAAGCGTCCGTTTCGGGGGTGGGATTATCACTCTGCGGGTCAGGATAGTAGATTGCTGAAAAGAAGGCATATACTTTTTTACCGTATTGAATATATTTTTCATCATCTAAAACCCATTTTGTATCGGGTTTAGCTTCGTTTCGGACGTCAATATACGCCTGCATCTTCTGTCTAGCAGTGTTCTTAGACGCTTCAGAAGCAGTGGCATAATTTTCAGCAATTATATATTTAAGACTTCCATCCGTTCCGAGAGTTATCGAAAGTTTTCCCTTTGCCGATTCGTAAGTGACATTGTATCTACTTCCGCTTTCGCGAATATTTTTCTTAGCCGAGGCCGCTCCTTCAATTGTAATATCGGTGTTTTCAACTATTTTTAGAGCAGCTTGCTGTATAGCTTCTTTCGACAAATTCGTTCCCGAAGAAGCGGAATAATCGCTTTTGCTGAAATAACGGAATCCGTCGTCACCCTCGTATTTATTGGCAGTATATCCCTTTGGAGTAGTATAATAGTCAATTCCTACGTATACTTCCTTTCCGTCAAGGTTTTCCGCGGTCATCCTTTTTTTCTCAGTGTGACTGTATGAGAAAACTATGGATTCTCCATCTATTTTCAACACTTCATCCGGCATATTTTGTTTAACGGATCTTATAACACTGGTATCCACATAATTTTCGGGAAGCTTGTATTCATCGGCAGTCTCTTTATAGATACCTTCTGTTCCGCCCTCAACAAGTATTGAGGATTGAGAGGAAAAAGAATCGGTTGCGGGAACTTCCTCCTTTGTAGCAGCATTTGTCTTATCTGATTCCTCAGAGATTATGGGAAGTTCGTTTTTTTCTGTCGTATCACCATTTCCGTCAGCGTTTGCTGCCTCACTGTCAACGATGTTTTCGATAGGTGTTCCTGAGATTCCACCGGCAATAAATACAGCGCCTACGGCAAGTGCCGCAACAAGCACCGCCGAAATTACCGTGATGATTATTCTTTTCTTAGTAAACATATCAGCTACCTCCTTAAATTCGCGTAATTCAAGATTATATTGGACACCTTCTGATCATTTGGGACAATTGGTATGCATTACAAGTATTGGTTGGATCCTCTTCCATTATTTCATTTGCGTAATTGTAAGATTCTTCGCAATTGTAGCCAAAAATCAACCCTCGCACAAAATAATCATACCAATATTCTGCGCCTGATACGCTTCCTTCAAACCCTATAGCCACTTTTGCTCCTCTATCTATAGAGATTTGCATAAGGCTTTTGGGCTCAGTTTCTGATTCAACAACGGCATTATCGTCTGCAACAGCACTATTACACGTCAAAAATGCTACTATATCTGCTTGTGTCATTGTATTAGCATCAATATCTGCTATTGTATAATTGTTTCCACTAGATGGTCTTGTTGCATACATATAGTATTTAACATCCTCGGCTACATTAAAAGCCATACCTCCGGGAAAACCGTGTCCATGGACCGTTATAACTATATTTGTTTGCAAGGCATTTACAACTGTTGAAGGCGTAGGAGAATCCGTGTAATAATCAAGTAATCCTAAGGTAACGTAACGTTGTCGTATGCTATTTATAGCATTCATTGTATTTGTTCCTATAGGATCAGGCCATTCTCTCGCAGTGAAATAATAGTCTGAATACCTATATTGTGTATTATACGTCGCGGTGCCGACTTGCGGGTTGATACCGCGTATCGCATACAGGCGGATGGTGTAGGTTCCGGGAGAATAGTTAGCCCAATTGATCGTATACTCAAAACCATGGTTACCTCCTATTCCCGGACTTGGAAGATTTGCAATAAGCGCATATCCGTATTCCACTCCGGTTGAGTTGTTCTTGATATATATATGAGCTTGAATTGTAGCGTTGGGGTTTATCGGATCGTATGCATATCCAACTATCTTTGAAAAGGAGACTGCTTCAAGTACACCTACAGGTTGGACTATATCAGCTCTTTCAATGTAGCCGCGTTTGTATCCTCCGCTGATTGGATATTGGATATAATACCACAGTCCGTCCTCCTGCAAAATCGTAAAGGTATCACTTGCATATACGCTGCCTATCTGCATTGACGAGGGATTGCTTCTATTATACACCGTCTGTGTACTTGTTACCTTTCCGTTGAAGGATACGTAGTTTATCGAGCCGACACCCGAGACCGATACGGAGGATGCGGGTACGTAGCCGCGCTTATATCCCGAATAGCTTCCGCTTGATACAGTATATTCAATATAGTAGTCACTGCCCTCCTGCCAATATACCTTTACGGCTTCGCCGCTTGAAACTGAGCCTATGCTCATTCCGTTTCCTTGGCTGCTCGGCAGGCAGTAAACAGTTCTGGCGCTTGTCATCGTGCCGTTTTTATAAGAGGGCAAGGCGGCGACACCTATGGTTGGGACCATCCCTGCCGTCAGTATAAACAGCATCGCCAATATTAAAATGAATGAAAGTGAGCGTTTTGAATTCGAAAGAATTTTTATTTTCATAAATAAAAAACTCCTTTCCGTGCCGGTA
>JAZRTS010000078.1:0-13096 GCA_045652135.1 Eubacteriales bacterium
TTCCGATACCTGCAAGGTCTATGATGAAAGCGGCTCACGTGTAACATCAGGCAAGCTTTGCACGGGATATACAGTCAAAAAGTTTATAGGTTCTATTGAAGTACAGAGCGCAGTTGTGATAGTCGCAGGCGATGCAACGGGCGACGGTGTTGCAAACGGTAAGGACCTTATAAGAATGAAAAAGCAGATGCTCAACGGAAATGCCGTTGAATATGCAGAGTATGCCGATGCAAACGGTGACGGCAAGGTTGACGACTCCGACCTTAAATATCTGACTTCAAATATGGGTTGATATGTTTTAAAATACAAAAAAAGACCGATGAAAATCGGTCTTTTTTACGTTATAAAATAAAGGTAAAAATATAATCTAAAACACTTGAAAAATGAGAAGGTTTGTGATACAATACCAAATTTGGTATGATACATTTATTAAATAAAAAGAAGGTGTTTTAATGAAGGATCTTAAACCGGCGCTTTTTTCCTCGTTTAAAGGCTACAACGGAAAAACGTTCGTCGAGGATCTTATTTCGGGAATAATCGTTGCGATAATTGCACTGCCTTTGTCGATTGCTTTGGCGCTCGCTTCGGGTGTAGGACCGGAGCAAGGACTTTATACGGCAATAATTGCAGGCTTCCTCATTGCGTTTTTCGGCGGAAGCCGTGTGCAGATATCGGGACCGACAGCGGCATTTGCCACGATAGTTGCGGGTGTTGTCGCACAAAACGGTATGCAGGGACTTATAGTTGCCACGGTAATGGCGGGAATACTTCTTATTCTTATGGGTGTTTTCCGTCTCGGTGGACTTATAAAGTTTATTCCGTTTACAATAACAACGGGATTTACCGCAGGTATTGCCGTTACGATACTTATAGGTCAGCTCAAGGACTTTTTCGGTGTGACTTATGCAAACGGCGAAAAGCCCGTTGAAACTGTTGAAAAGCTGGAAGCGCTTATCGACAATTTTGCATCGTTCAATATCTGGGCGCTCATTGTAGGTATCGGCGGACTTTTGATAATAATATTCTGGCCGAAGATAAAATATCTTAACAAGATACCTGCATCGCTTGTTGCTGTATTGGCAGGCGCTCTTGTTGTTTCGCTGTGCGATCTCAACGTAAACACGATAGGCGATCTTTATACGGCCAGCAGTGATCTTCCGAAGTTCAATTTTCCGTCATTTGATTTTGCTACGGTCAAAACGGTTCTTCCCGATGCGTTCACTATCGCTGTGCTTGCAGCCATCGAATCGCTTTTGTCCTGTGTTGTTGCCGACGGTATGACCAACACGAAGCACAATTCAAATGCGGAGCTTGTTGCGCAGGGAATCGGTAATATCGGCTCGGCTCTGTTCGGTGGAATCCCCGCAACTGGTGCTATTGCAAGAACGGCTGCCAACATCAAAAACGGCGGTAAAACCCCCGTTTCGGGTATGGTACACGCCGCTGTGCTTTTGCTTATTCTTGTTTTGCTTATGCCGTATGCGGCACTCATTCCTATGCCTATAATTGCGGCGGTGCTTTTCGGTGTTGCGTATAATATGTGCGGATGGCGTACATTTGTAAGACTTGTAAAGACGGCACCCAAGAGCGATGTGCTCGTGCTTGCGCTTACATTTGTTCTTACGGTAGTGTTTGACCTCGTTGTGGCTATTGCTGTCGGTATCGTTCTTGCGTGCGTTTTGTTTATGAAGCGTATGAGCGATGAGGCGACTGCAGAATCGTGGAAAAATGCCGATGATGTCGAAAGTGAAAGCTTTACAAACATTCCCGATGAAGTAAGCGTATATGAAATGAACGGCCCGCTTTTCTTTGGTGCATCGGATATAATTGCACGTATCACGGTCACGGGAGAAACAAAGTGCCTTGTTCTTCGTATGAGAGGTGTTTCGGCAATAGACGTTACTGCAATGAATGCACTTGAGAGCCTGTGCGACAAGTGTGCAGAAAACGGTATAACCGTCATTCTTTCCCATGTCAACAAGCAGCCGCTTCGCGCAATGCAAAAGGCGGGACTTTATAAGAAGATAGGCAAGGAAAATTTCAAGCCTCATATAACAGAAGCGCTTGCGCGTGCGTATGAAGTTATCAGCGAAATATAATTTGAAATTAAACGAAAAATATCATACCTCAGGTATTGCAATATCCCGAAAAGTATGATATTATAGAATAAGTTAATAACCGTCTTGGTTTATGCAGGAGGAAATTTTTATGAAAAAAGTCAGAATCGGCGTTATGGGCGCATTCCGCGGAACAAGTATGATAAACTACTGCCTTAAAGCTGATAACGCAGAGGTAGTTGCTATCTGCGACAAATGGGTAGAGGGTATCGAAAAGCAGAAGCAGCAGCACCCCGATGCAAACATTACATATTACACAAGCTTTGATGAATTCATCAATCACGATATGGATGCAGTCGTTCTTGCAAACTATGCAAACGAGCACGCTCCTTTCGCTATAAAGTGCCTTAACAAGGGACTTCACGTATTCAGCGAAGTGCTTCCCGTTCAGACGATGAAGGAAGCTGTTGAGCTTGTTGAAGCAGTTGAAAAGACAGGCAAGATCTACGCATACGGCGAAAACTACTGCTATATGCCCGGTCCTTACGAAATGCGTAAGCTTTACAAGGAAGGCAAGATAGGCGAATTTGAATACGGTGAGGGTGAATATATCCATAACTGCGAATCAATTTGGCCCAGCATCTCCTACGGTGATCCCAATCACTGGAGAAACCTTATGCACGCAAACTTCTATTGCACACACTCACTCGGTCCGATCATCCATATCACAGGTCTTCGTCCCGTTTCCGTTGTCGGATTTGAGGGTACAAAGACAGAACGCCGCCGCCGTACAGGTAACAAGGCAGGTCAGTTCGGTATTGAGATGGTAACATTTGAAAACGGCGGTATCGCAAAGAGTATCCACGGCGACCTTTACAAGAACTCCGTATGGTACACGATATACGGCTCAATGGGCAGAATGGAAACTGCAAGAGAAGACGCATATAACGGCGGTCAGACACACATTTATGTAAACGCTGATAACTATGATGGCGAATACGGCCCTGAAAACGTACTCAGCTACAAGCCCGAAACAGAATTCCCCACAGCAGATGCTTCATTCGGCCACGGCGGCTCTGACTACTACTCAATGTACAACTTCGTTGAGAAGATCAGAGGAAACGAAAATGCCGATATAATCGACGTTTACGAAGCACTTGATATGGGTATTGCAGGTCTTTTCGCTTACCGTTCCGTACTCGCAGGCGGTGTAACGCTTGAAATTCCCAATATGCGTGACAAGGCTGTAAGAGAGCAGTACAGAAATGATACAACATGTACTATTCCCGCAGTTGCAGGCGATATGCTTATCCCCTCATTCTCCAAGGGCAACCCCGAAATTCCCGACGAAGTATATGCAAGAATGAGAGAGCTGTTTGAAAAGGACTTCAACAGCGATGACGGTTACGTAAGTGCCGCATTTACTCAGGGCGGAGATAAGAAGGAAGAAAAGAAGGATGAAGAATAAAGAGTTCTCCTTGCAGAATCTCTTTCCCGATGCTGACGGTGAAGCGCTTGAAAGCCTCGCCTTGACGCTTATAATGAATGATAACTCACAGTACTCACACCTGAAAAGGTGTGAGTACTATTCTAATAAGCTCAAAAAAGCGGGAAAGGGCTTGAAAATAGGCAAGGGTGTAAAGATAGTAAACCCCGAATATATCGAAATAGGCGACAACGTGACCATATCAGACGATGTTACCATCATCTGCAGAGGTACGGGCGGTATAAAAATTGACGACGGCGTAACGCTTTGCGAAAGAGTGTATCTTGATACGGAGCGTGCGGAACAGGGCTATATCCACATAGGCAAAAATGTCTATATCGGCACAGGTACAACGCTTTTCGGCCACGTGGGGCTTGAAATAGGCGACTATTCGCTGCTTGCGCAGAATATAACGATAACACCGTATTCGCATATTTTTGACGATCCCGATCAAATTATTGCCGTGCAGGACGGTCACACAAGACGTGTCAGTATCGGTCGTGACTGTTATATCGGTATGGGTGTCTGCGTTATGTATTCGGCTGATGTGGGCGAAGGTTCGGTTGTCGGTGCAGGCTCGGTTGTTGTAAAGCCTATACCCGCATATTCGGTGGCTGTCGGGAATCCTGCAAGAGTCATTAAAAAAAGAGAAAAGAAACCTATATAAATATGAAAGGCTTTTAAAATGGACGAGCTTGTTATAAAACACGGAAGACCGATTACAAAGGAAATGCGTTTTATCTATGAGATGAACTGCTATGATATGCTTGACGACCTCGGCATAGAATATGACAGAATAGACCACGCGCCTGCTGATAATATGGAGCTTTGCCGTGCTATAGATGAAGCGCTCGGCGCTGAAATATGCAAAAATCTTTTTCTGTGCAACAGACAGATGACGGACTTTTATCTTCTTATGACTCCCGGTGATAAGCCCTTTAAAACAAAAAATCTTTCCGCTCAACTTGGTGTTGCAAGACTTTCGTTTGCAAGTGAGGAAAAGATGTGGGAATATTTGAAGATACGTCCGGGTGCTGTCAGTGTTCTGGGACTTATGAATGACACGGACAAGCACGTGCGTCTTATAGTTGACAAGGATATTTTAAACGGTGAATACATCGGATGCCACCCCTGCGTCAGCACAACAAGTCTGCGTATAAAAACAGAGGATGTATTCGGTAAATTCATAAAGGCTGCAGGACACGAAATGACAGTTGTCGAGCTGCCGTGGGAGAACGATTAAATATTTGATGCAATATCCCCGAGGTGCATACCGAGGGCGACAAATATCCAGAAAAGAATACCGAGAACGGCAAGGGTGATAAGCGTACCGATCGTTATCAGCTTGATTTTTCTTAACGTTCTTTGCTTTTGGAGTGAGTTATTGTTTTTCATCATTTTTTAATATTTCCCGCTTGAATAAAGCGCTCCTATGGTGTAAAATTAGTGTAGTTTAGTTACCGAAAGGCAGGTTATAATTTTGGAAGAAAGAGAATATGAGCCGGGGTTTGAACCGTCTAAAACGTGGACGGTCATAAAAACGGTATTCAAGGCTCTGTTTATAGGTCTTATAATATTTATATACGCATTTTTTATGCTCAGATTCTGCACAAGTGAGCCGGATACGAAAATAATCTGGACACAAAAGGCACTTGATGCAAAAGAGCAGTACGGCGATGATTTCAAGGTATATACGCAAAAACAGCATGTCTTCATCGATGAATACAAGAAGATAACAACAAGCGAAAATGACCTTACATTCAAGCGTTACGGTTATAATATTTCTATATTTGATGTGATGTATATTCCTAAGGCACAACAGCTTCTTGTGACCGTAAGATACAACAAGAGCATTATGGATGACTTGAAGGACGAATACGGCATCACAGGCGACATTGAGGGAGAACCGTTTTTGTACACGCTCAATTTTGAAGACGGAACAAGAATTTCCACCTATAATTATACCGCAAGTGAAACGAACAGGTATTATTTCAGGTATCTTGTGTTCGACGGTGTTGATCTTGGAAAATATGAGCTTGTAGACTTCAATGAGGAAAATTCAGCAGTAGTCGGCGAGGACGGCAAGATAATTGCACACGAAACAACAGCCGACGGCGGTAATATTCTTTACGAGAGCGATGAAAACGGAATGGAAAAGGTGTATATAAACGATTACGTTTACCTCGATACGTATTTCATCGACGATGTTGACTTCAAAGAAAGACCCATATCGTGCTTGATAGTTTTTGAGCGTGATATAGAGATGAAAGAGGTCAACTACGAAAAATGCGATAAAAACGAGGGAACGCTCATTCCGTCACCTGCGTTTTTTACAAAATAAATTCGTTGAATCGGATCAATACACAGGAGAGGCTTGCCTCTCCTGTTTTTTATGTTATGATGCTTAACATTAAGGGGCAGGCTCATATTCAATGAGCCGCCCCTTTGCGCATTTTAATGTTTAAATCAGAACTTGAGCTTTTCTGCAATGTATGCTTTAAGCTCGGAAATGGGCAGACGAACCTGCTGCATTGTGTCACGGTCTCTTACTGTTACACAGCCGTCTTCCTTTGATTCAAAGTCGTATGTGATACAGAAGGGAGTACCGATCTCATCTTCTCTGCGGTAACGCTTACCGATAGAACCTGCATCATCAAAGTCAACCGAGAAGTCTTCAGCAAGCTGTGCGTATACTTCAGCAGCTTCTGCGGAAAGCTTCTTTGAAAGGGGAAGAACTGCAGCCTTGAAGGGAGCAAGTGCAGGATGAAGTCTTAAAACAACACGTGTGTCATTTTCAGCTATCTGTTCTTCGTCGTAAGCATCGCAAAGGAATGCAAGCGTTACTCTGTCAGCGCCAAGTGACGGCTCAACAACGTAAGGAATGTAATGCTCGTTTGTTTCGGGATCAAAGTATTCCATGCTCTGACCTGAGCAATTCTGATGCTGTGTCAAGTCGAAGTTTGTTCTGTCAGCAATACCCCAAAGCTCGCCCCAGCCGAACGGGAACAAGAACTCGATGTCCGTTGTTGCGTTGGAGTAGTGAGAAAGCTCTTCTTTTGCGTGGTCACGCATACGGGTGTTTTCTTCCTTGAGTCCGAGTGACTTCAGCCACTGACCGCAGAAATCCTTCCAATATACGAACCACTGCAGGTCTTCGCCGGGTTTACAGAAGAATTCAAGCTCCATCTGTTCAAATTCTCTTGTTCTGAATATGAAGTTACCGGGTGTGATCTCGTTTCTGAACGACTTACCAACCTGTGCGATACCGAAGGGAAGCTTCTTTCTCGTTGTTCTTGCAACGTTCTTGAAGTTTACGAAGATACCCTGAGCTGTTTCGGGACGGAGATAAAGCTCTGATGCGCTGTCTTCCGTTACACCCATAAACGTCTTGAACATAAGGTTGAATTTTCTAACGTCCGTAAAGTCGCAAGCTCCGCAATCGGGACACTTGATTCCGTGTTCCTTGATGTAATCTGCGAGCTGTGCGTTTGTCCAACCGCCGACATTTATTTCTATGTCGTTTTCAGCCGCATAATCTTCGATAAGCTTGTCAGCTCTGTGACGGGCACGGCAAACACGGCAGTCCATAAGCGGGTCAGTAAAGCCGCCGACGTGACCTGATGCTACCCAGGTTTGGGGATTCATAAGTATTGCGCTGTCAAGTCCTACGTTGTAGGGAGACATCTGCACAAATTTTTTCCACCAAGCTCTTTTTACGTTGTTTTTGAGTTCAACACCCAAAGGACCGTAGTCCCAAGCGTTTGCAAGACCGCCGTATATTTCAGAGCCTGAGAAAATATATCCTCTGTTTTTACAGAGTGCAACGATCTTTTCCATTGTCTTTTCATTATTGTTCATAATAAAAACCAATCCTTCTCTATATGTATTTTATTTATAACTTGAAAATATGTTATGTACTGCTGAATATGTATATTCGAAATAGTCCTTTCCGCCCTCGTTCTTGTACGTGCCCGGAATGGTAAGTGTCTTTATGTTGAACAGAGTATAATTTTTAAACATTTCAAGTATGTTTTCTGCGTCTTTTGCGTTTATATCCGTGCTTCCGTCCTTGCTGGCGATTATTTTGTTGAGTCCGCCCATTGTTGCAAGTACGTCCTCGTCAGAATAGGAAAAGCTTGAATCGGCGATAGTCTTGAAGAAATTCACGGCTATTTCACAGCGTTTTTCTTCTCCGCCGTTGTGAAGATGATAGCGCAAAAGGTGAGTTGATTTTTCTCCGTCAAGCCTCTGCATACCTTTCTTGAGGTCGATTGTGAAAGGCGTACCCGGAAGGTTGATTATGTTACCGTTTTCATCGTATTCATATTCGTAATCGTCAAGAGACGTACCGGGCATAAGCACTCTTTCTTCTTCATTGACGTAATACATATCGTACGGTATCTCATACGATATACCGGTAGGATACATAAAATCTATGACTTCCTTTGCCATATTGACCTGCATTTCTATGCAGTAGTCAATGGAAAGACTGATTATGGACGTTATAAGCTGTTTAAAATAGCTGATAGTGACGGTTTCGTACGCTTCTCCAAGTGTCGTCACGATACCGTGAGAGGTAACCTTTGTCGTTTTGGGGAGCGAAGTTATAAGAAAATCTCCCGTTTCTTTGTCTGCGTGAATTATAAGTATAGTGTCTGCTGTATAATGTCTTGCGTTTTTAACGTAATCCTCAGCCTTTGCATCTTCGGGAAGGTTAACACGGTAATCCTTGAACAGATTAGGCTGATAGTCCGTTCCGATTATAAGCATCGTAAACGATTCGGCGTTTATATTAAGCTTGGGCGGTGTTTCGTTTTCGTGGTCATCGTTTTCGTCAGGTACCGTGACCGACGTATCAAAACCGCTTTCTTTTTCGACGGTAGCGTCAAATCCGCTTGTTGCATCCTTAAGAAGTGGTGTTATGACGAAACCGAGCGTTCCGAAAATAATGATCGATATAGCAAATGCAATTGCAAAATTCTTTATTGACGGTAACATCATTTTCCTCCGTTTTCGTACTCAGTTTATCTATTATATTATATTTTACTTACAATTGCAATACCCAATTTGACGAAAATCTTTAAATTAATTTTAACAATAAAGCAAAGCGGTGTATACGTGCTCCTGTATGACCATTTCTTTACAAATTTTTAATCATTTTTGATGCTTTTGTGATATACTGAAAGTGAATTTTATTTTGAGGAATTTGCTATGAAAAATAATTTTAAAATCAGATTTACATCACTGTTTATCTGCATTTGTATATTAATTCCGCTGTTTTCATCATGCGGTATGCTTGACAGTGAATACAGACCTGCGCTTTGGCGCGTCAGCGGTGATGACGGCGAGGTTATGTATATTATGGGGTCCGTGCATATCGGAGAAGAAAGTATGTACCCGTTCGACGACAGAGTTAACTCAGCTTTTGAAGAATGTGAATATCTTGCAGTCGAATACGATATCGTGAGTGCCGAAGAACGCTCTGAAAAATGGACGGCGGAAGAACAATACGCGTATCTGGCGCAGTTTGTCTATAAAGACGGAGACAGTATCAAAAATCATTTAAGCGCCGATACCTACAATTCGGCAAAGGCATATCTCATGCAAAAGGATGCTTACAGCGAACAAATGGATTTGTTCGTTCCCGCAATGTGGCACAGCGTTATAAATTCTCTTGTTACCGAAGAATCCGGATATGATACGAATATCGGCGTTGACAGGGTGCTTATCAAACTCGCGAGAGAAACCGGCAAGCAGGTGCTTGAAGTGGAAAGCGAAAAGTTTCAGACAGAACTTACGCTTTCGTTTGATGATATAATTTACGACGACTCTATACGTCAGACTATTGAGTCGAAAAATGATATTGCAATGCAGTATGCATATATGATAGATCTCTGGAAACGCGGACGCGATGATCTTATCGACGTTATGACAAACGGAATGACGTTTTTGTATTCAGGTCCCGATGACGGAGAATATGCAAAAGCATACGAAGAATATAACAACAAAATGATGAACGAACGTAATGTCAACATGGCTGATGTTGCCGACGGATATATCAAAGACGGAAAAAAAGTATTTTTCGTTGTCGGTGCGGCACATATATGCGGTGAGGACGGAATTGTTGAGTTGTTGAGAGCAAAGGGATATACGGTAGACAGGGTATAATATGGAGTTTTTTAAAAGAGTTTTTGATAAAATAACTGTTGAAAAAGTAACACGAAGGCTTTTAAGCTCGTGGTTTTTGGCTTGCTTTATTTCAGCGGCATATTCAGATGCGCCGAACGGTGAATTTCTGTATTTTGAAAAGACATCGATAGCATCCGTGAGCTTCGGCATACACATTATTATAATTTTTGCGCTTTTTGTTTTTCAGATGTTTGCATTTACACGCTTTGAAAGCGATAAGACGGAAAGACTGGTGTTGCTTTTATCTTTCTTACCGTATGCATTTATGTGTTCATCGGCTGAGCCTGACGGTATATGGGTAATGTTCGGTATCTGCGCAGTATTGTTTCTCATTTGCAAATACGTTTTTTCTGATATCGACGACGGATTCGGTTTTCCGTTTGAAAAAAAAGGAATGATAATTACAGCCGTTATTTGTGCGTGCTTTTTTACGGCATTTCTGTGTATACAGGCTGTATGCCGTGTGCGGACACAGTGTACGCCGTGCTTCGATTTCGGTATTTTCTCGCAGATGTATTACTATATGAAGGAAACACTTCAGCCGCTTGTTACGTGCGAGCGTGCTGTGCTTCTTTCGCATTTCGATGTACACGTTTCACCTATTTATTATCTGTTTCTGCCGATATTTGCGCTGTTCCCAACACCAGAAACACTTGTCGTATGTCAGGCGCTTTTGCTTGTGTCGGGTATCGTTCCGCTTATACTTCTGTGCCGAAAGCTTTCGCTTTCTCATAAAGCAACAGCGCTTTTTACGGTTTGCTATACGTTTTACCCGACGGTCATGGGCGGATGCTATTATGACTTGCATGAAAACAAATTTTTGCTTCCGCTTATGCTGTGGCTGTTCCTTTTTATCGAGAAAAACAAGTGGTGGGGAATTATCACATTTTCAACTCTGACCTTGCTTGTAAAAGAGGATGCACCCGTATATATTGCATTTGTTGCAATATATCTGTTCGTTTCAAAAAAAGATTTTCTGAAAGGCTCTGTGCTTCTTGCTATGGCGCTTGTCTACTTTGCAGGCGTCGTTGCGTATCTTGAAACGTACGGTTATTCGGGAATCATGTCGAACAGATATAATAACTTCATATATGAGGACGGCGGCGGACTTGCGTCCGTTATCAAATCCGTTTTGATAAGCCCCGCAAACGTCATAAAAGAGGTGCTTGATCCCGAAGCGGATTCCGTAGGCTCAAAGATAGGTTTTATGCTTTCTATGCTCACACCGCTTTGCTTTTTGCCGTTCGTTACAAAAAAATATTCAAGATATATACTTTTAGGCCCGTTTGTGCTTGTCAATCTTATGCCCGACTATGTTTACCAGCACAGCCTTTACTTCCAGTATACTTACGGCTCAGGCGCTTGTCTTTTCTATCTTGCCATAATGAATTATTCGGAGCTTACGGATAAATTCAAGAGAAGTGCAGGGGTGACAGCAGCTCTTGCTTCGATGATATTCTTTTCGGGAACTATCGCTCACAAGCCGAATTATCTTGAAAATTACCTTACCAATAAAGAAAATCACGATTACGTGACAAATGTTCTTGCTGAGATTCCCGAGGAAGCATCCGTTGCGGCAAGCACGATGTATGTAACGCAATGCTCGCAAAGACGTGAGGTGTACAGCCTTGATGATTCAAATTATCTTAAATCACCGACACATACTGAATACGTTGTTCTTGATTTGAGATACAAGTCAAACAGAGATAAATACGAAGACGTTTATAAAGACAGCGATGAGTATGCGCTTGTGACATATAAGGAAAACTGGGTTGCGGTTTTACGCTGCTGTGACTGCTCAGAGGGTGTCTGCGATGGCTAATCCTTTCAAAAAGCTGTTTGCGCCCAAAGAGGGAAGTCTGCGCTTCCGTGTGGAAATGGCTGAAAAAATATGCAAGCATCCGCTTAAATATATTACAAAGCCGTCGGAAAATATTGAGGACGGCGACATCATCATCGGTAAAGGCGGAATATGCTATATGAAAAACGGTGAATTTACCGTCACGTCACAGGAAAAAACGCTGTTCAGAACGGATATTGAACAGCTTGAAGCATATGAGCTTATGTCACTTGAGGGTGCCGTTTGCAAAGGTCCCGATAAAGAAAATAACGGCGAATACAGAACCGTTACGGTGTTTTATAAATATTACAGAAAATAAATAATTAGGAGACGAAAAAATGAAACTTGGTGTTCTTACAAATCTTTACGGCAATAAGCCAATTAATGAGGTCATTCCGTATCTTGCATCGCTTGGTGTTGAAGCGGTGGAGCTTGGTTGCGGCGGTTATCCAGGAGATGCGCATTGTTCCCCCGATAAGCTTCTTAACGACGAGGGGGCATATAACGATTTTATATCGCTTCTTGAAAAATACAATATGACCGTGTCGGCTCTTTCCTGCCACGGAAACCCCGTTCACCCCAATAAAGAGATAGCGGAGAAGTTCCACAGCGATTTTGAAAAAACGGTGCTTCTTGCCGAAAAAATGGGTATTGATACAGTCATCACATTTTCGGGTTGTCCCGGTGACCACGATGGCGCAAAATACCCCAACTGGGTAACTTGCCCTTGGCCTGAAGACTTTTTGGCGATCCTCGACTATCAATGGAATGACGTTCTCATTCCTTATTGGAAAAAGACGGCGGAATTCTGCAAAGCGCATAACGTCACAAAGATAGCATTTGAAATGCACCCCGGCTTCTGTGTATACAATACAGAAACGCTTCTGAAGCTCCGTGAAGCTGTAGGCGATATCATCGGTGCAAACTTTGATCCCTCACACCTCATCTGGCAGGGAATGGACATCTGCGAGGCAATCAAAATGCTCAAGGGTTGTATCTTCCACTTCCACGCAAAGGACACAAGAATTGATAAAGGTAACACGGCAAGAATCGGTGTGCTTGATACAAAGCACTACGGAGATGAGCTTAACCGTGCGTGGGTTTTCCGTGCTATCGGTTACGGCCACGATATGACTTATTGGAGAGATATCGTGTCAATGCTCCGTCTTTGCGGATACGATCATGTTATGTCAATAGAGCACGAGGACAGCCTTATGACGGTCGATGAAGGACTTGAAAAGGCAGTTGATTTCTTGAAGCAGGCAATTATTTCAGCACCCAAGCCGGGAACAATGTCCTGGGCGTAAGGAGCAGATTATGGATAAAAAACAGTACGGTCTTGATATAACCGACAAAAAAGACCTCGTCGGTATATGTTATACAATGTGGTTCAATGCCGTTCACGGAAGCGGTACGGATCCTGTGACACACGCATTTAACGTCACAGAGCTTACGGAAAAATACGGCTGGAGCGAGGAATACGGCTTCGGTAACGCTGAAGAACAGCATAACGATATGTACAGC
>JAZRTS010000079.1:0-1102 GCA_045652135.1 Eubacteriales bacterium
CCCGCAAATTACAGGTCAAGCGAGGTTTTTGCGCTCCGTGTCAAGGGCGAAAGCATGATCGAGGCAGGAATTCTTGACGGAGATTACGTCGTTATAAGCAAAACGCCGTGCGCTGAAAACGGCGAGATAGTCGTGGCGCTGGTCGAAGACGAAGCGACTGTCAAGACGTTTTATAAAGAAAAAGGACATATAAGACTTCAGCCTGAAAACAGCACTATGCGACCGATAATCGTTAAAGAAGTTTCAATTGTCGGTAAGGTGATTGCAAACATCAGATTTTATAAGTAAACAAAATGTAAATGTTTTACTTATGTATTGACAAATCAGAATATAAGTGATATAATCTATAACGTTAATCCGAAGACAGCAGGTTTCGGTAAAAGCGAAAGCTTTCCTGCCGAGGGGAAAACGGTATATACTTTTTGGTATTTTTACGCTTTCTTTTCGGGCAAGAAAAGAAGGCGTTTTCTGTTTTCGGAAGACAAAACCAAAACGGAGGTAAATAATCAAATGGCAAGCGAAAAGATCAAGGCTCAAAAACAACAGATCGTTGCTGACCTTGCTGAAAAGCTCAAGACAGCTTCCTCTTGCGTTATCGTAACATACGCCGGCATCACGGTTGAAAACGATACAAAGATGAGAGCTGAGCTCAGAGAAGCAGGCGTTGACTACTCTGTCATTAAGAACACAATGACAAAGAGAGCTGTTGAAGAAGTAGGCTATGCACAGCTTGGCGATGTTCTTGAAGGTATGACAGCGGTTGCTATCAGCCAGAATGATCCTGTTGCTCCCGCAAAGATCCTTAAGAAGTACGCTGACACAGTTGAAACATTTGACATAAAGGCCGGATTTGTTGACGGAGAGATCCTCGACAAGGCAGGCGTTATGGCACTTGCTGAAATTCCGTCCAAGGAAACTCTTATTGCGAAGATCCTCGGATGTGTTCGCTCCCCCTTGTACAACCTGGCTTACGTACTCCAGGCTATTATCGACAAGCAGGGTGAAGGCGCACCCGCAGCTGAAGAAGCTGCACCTGCTGAAGAAGCTGCAGCAGAATAATTCGGCTTCATAAAAATTTACTGAAAAAATACGAAAGGTGTAT
>JAZRTS010000080.1:0-1039 GCA_045652135.1 Eubacteriales bacterium
GCTGTATCGCGCCACTTTGGATAGTGAACATTTGAATAGGGCAAAGCGCTTATGCGATAAGGTCATATCGGATTTCGGAGATAATACGGGCGGATTTTATCTGTATGGCAAAGATCACGAGGAGCTGATTTTGCGTCCAAAAGAAACCTACGACGGCGCGATCCCAAGCGGTAATTCGCTGATGGCGTATAATCTTGTTCGCCTGTCTCTTATTACAGACGAGGAGAAATACAAAATCGAAGCGGAACGGCAGCTTGATTTTCTCGCGCAAAGCGCAGCACAATATCCCACAAACCACGCTATGTTTTTGAGAGTGCTTTTGGAGCACGACAAGCCGCCAATGAAAGTAACGGTCGTTTCCGATCAACATACAGACAACAGAGGCTTGCCTCTTGCATTTCCACCTGATGCGATCGTCATTTTTTTAGATGCCCCCACAAAAGAATATCCGCTCAAAAACGGCAAGACCACTTATTACGTCTGCCGAGGTCAAAGCTGCCTACCGCCAACCAACGACTTGAATGAATTGATTTGAATTTGCGAACACTAAATAGAGGAAAGGAGTGATTAATATGTCTGAAAATAAAGATACGAAAAAAGAACAAGAGCCTAAAGATAAAAAGCCTCTTACTAAGCCCGGAGATATCAAGGGTAAGATCGAGGTTCCCGACACTTGTGAACACAGAGACGGTCCCGGAGGAAACTGAAGCGGATATAAATAAAAAATAACCTCGGCAAGGAAACTCCCTGCCGAGGCTTTCTCAATTACGTTATATTACGCCGCTCCCGCTTTCCTCTTTGCTTTTTCTTCCTTCTCCAACCGTTCTTTTTCCTCATACTCCTCACGCCACTTTTGAAACTTCGTCATCTCCTCCTCATTGTCGAAAAATTCGGTGATGATCGGCGTATACATACGCACGATCTTCAGAATCTCGTATTCGGGGACTTGTGAGCGACAGCGGTATCCGCCTACCTTGTTATCAAGGCAAAACCGCGCCATACACAAAAACCATTTCCATTTACTTATCTTACCCAATAA
>JAZRTS010000081.1:0-2322 GCA_045652135.1 Eubacteriales bacterium
TCCTTTTCGTAATCGTTTCCGGATGGGATTCGGAAGTCGATTCCGTTTTCATAAATAACTTTTTTCTTCATTCAATTCCTCCGTTCATTACATATACATTCCGTAACCCAAGCCGTTTGCTTGCTCGTATTCTTCTTTGGTACAGTAGCAGACGAATGCCTGAGGCGATATCTTGCGTCCGAGTATTTCTTCAAGACGCTCTTTTTCTTGCCAATCCATTTCAGTGAGCTGTCTTGGCGTATAGGATTCTCTCGGCGGTGCGGCAGAGAGGATGTCACCGAGCATACGGATCAGTCCGGTTGATACCGTCATATTCATATCCTCATCGTGCTCTGGTGTTTTATAGCTTCGGTACATTTCCGCAAACGCTCCGTTGCATCCGCCCATAGTAAAGTACAGCTCGATGTTGGATTTGAGAAACCGTTCGTCGAAGAGCTTATTGTCACGGCAAGTGTATCCTTCAGGTGTAGTGAAGGTCATATACTTGTAATCCGAATACCACTTGACGCTGTATCCGTGTCGCTCCATACATTCGACGAAGGCTTCGGGTGTGGGACTGCATTCAAGCGCCCAATCAAGAAATGCACACAGACGCTTTTTCCATTTCGGGGATCTTCCGTAGGTGCATTTTTCTTCGGTGACCGATAGCCCTCGCTCACGACACAGCTTGTTAGAGTATTCTTTCACCTTCAGCATATCGTCTCTCGACTGATGAAACTTTTTTCCGTTTTCAAAGTTCACCGAATTGAAAACGATGTGATTGTGAATGTGTGCTTCGTTGATGTGAGTTGACACCACCGCCTGATAGCCGCCAAAGTACATGGCGAGCTCCATGCCGATCTCGTGTGCAAGCTCGGGTGTTACATTTTCCTCGGGAGCGAAGGACTGTATCACGTGATAGTACTGTCTGCCATCTGTTTTGCCGAAGCGCTCTTTTACAAATAGAAACTCATCGTGTGCAGACTCAGGTGTGCAGTTGATACCGTCGATCAGATCTCGGTCGGTTGCTTCGGGACGGGTGATATACGGAAAGATATTGTTCATCGGACAGCTCGAGGTAATGAATTTAACGATTGCCATATCTTTTTTAACTCCTCTCTTGTTTCGTTAAGGTCTACGGAGGAGATCATTCCTGCGTTGACGGCACGGGTGATCTGATTGAGATTGTTACCGATACGCCGCAGTTCATCGGCAAGCTCGTCCACGCCTTTGATAATAACGATGGGGTTATCCAGCGCAGCGTCACGGAGGTAACGGCTGACTGTACGATAGGATGAGAGTGCTTTGTATTCGATACGCTCTTTTTCCTGGGGTGAGACTCTTGTTCGAAGAATCTCGGTCTTGGATTCTTTCTTCATAGAATTACTTCTCCTTTTTTAGATTTGATAGGGGTTTTGGGCATAGCCCGATGCCTTTGCCGGCTTGCCGTGGCACAAAGGCGAAACTCGCAATAAATGCCGACTGCATTAAAATGCTGTCGGCATTACCGAATGACGGAACCGTCAGTGACGCAAGGAACGCAAGGGTCGCAAGATTTGGCACTGCCGTTTTCTGCGTCACTTACGGCACTTGCGTCACTAAACGAAGGAACGAATCTGACTTCGAGTATCCGTTCACCGTTACTGCGGTGGCTGAGGAAAAATACGCCGTGTTCTTCAAGGGCGTATCCCCATTTGTTCATCTGCTGCTTGAGTGCCTTGGCAGATATCTGCTCACCTGAGAAGGAACAGTACCGTTCAGCAAACTCCGTGTTGCTTCCGGTGAAAGAATTGATACTCTGAACGAATGAAATCAGCTTGTCCATCTCATTCGGAAGAAGCAACCTTGGATCATCAAGACTGTCAGAGACAAGCTCCCACGTGTGAGTGTCTTTACTGAAGCGGATTTCAAGCTCACGGTATTCAATGTCACGTCCCGTTGCCACAAGTGTTGCGTTGTCCTGACTGCGTTTGCTTTTGTCAAGAACAAATACTGCATCCACAGCGCCGCTGATTCCCGTTGTGCCGGATAGCTTGGTCAGGGGATCGCTGTCACCTTGCTTGCGGAGATGATGCACCAGCAGTAACGTAATGTTCAGCTCATTGGCAAGTGCTTTCAGCTTACGAAGCTCATCGTAATCGTTTGCATATGAGGTGTCTGCAGTGTAGCTTCGTATCACTTGAAAGGTATCGATGGCAACGGACACCGTGTCGGGACGCTCTTTGACAAACGAACGAATGTCATCACAAAGACCATCGGCCAGCGTATGCGCTGTCGTTGTGAAGTACACATCCTTCGGGACATCATCGGTAATACTGTTCAGTCGTTCTTGCACACGGCGGA
>JAZRTS010000082.1:0-2271 GCA_045652135.1 Eubacteriales bacterium
CGGGTGCATCTGTTTCAGGTGTATTCGTTTCAAACGTGTCCGTTACGTCCTCGACAGGCTCCGTACCTTCCCAGTGAAAACCGTTTGATTCTATATCATCCGTTGTCCACGGTATCGTTTCGGGCGCTTCCGTTGTCCACGGTGCATTTGTATTTTTGTCATCTCCTGCACAAGCGCTTGCAAAAAGCATAGATGCTGTAAGCACTGCCGCAAGGCAAGCACTGCCAATATTCTTAAAATAATTTTTCTTCATAGCTGTTCTCCTTTTAAAACTCAAATGTGTTATGCACCGAAGTTAATTGTATATTCGGGCATATAAAGGTCCCACACCTCGTCTTTTTCTATAGCTTCCCACTGTGCTTTTGTGCCTTTGAAATTAATTTCCTTGAGGCTGTTACATTTAGAGAATACGGAGTAGGATATTGATTTTACACTTGTGGGTATTTCGATCTGTTCGAGGCTTTCACACCACTCAAATGCAAATGAGCCTATATCCGTAACGCCGTCTGAAATAATAACAGATTTAAGGAGACTGTCATCGAATGCTTCTTCACCTATTGTCTTAACACAGTCAGGCACGGTGTACTCTGTACGTTTGCTTCCCTGAGGATAGTAGATCAGGACTGTTTTATCCTTATTGAACAGTACACCGTCAATACTTGAAAAATACTTATTGTTCTCATCTACAGTTACAGTTTCTAAATTTTCACAAATATGGAATACGGGGAATGATAAAGATTTTACACTTGCGGGGATTTCGACGCCTTTAAGATTTTCGCACAATTGAAATGCATCTTTGTCTATCGCTTGAACACTGTCCGGTACGGTGTACTCTGTACGTTTGCTTCCTTGAGGATGAGACAGCAAAACTGTTTTATCCTTGTTGAACAGTACGCCGTCAACGCTTGAAAAATTCTTATTGTTTTCATCCACGGTTATAGCTTCAAGACTTACACACCATATGATTGCAGAAGTATCAAATTCAGTAACGCTTCCGGGTATTTTAAGTTCCTTCAGGCTCTCGCAATTCCAAAATACCTCTTCCTCTATGCTTTTAACGCTTGAAGGTATTTCGATCGATTCAAGATTCGGGCAATTTCTGAATGTGCGTCTTTTTATGGTCGTAATGCCGTTGGGAATCTCAAACGATTTTAAGCCGCTGGCATAAAACGCACCCTCTCCTATTGATGTGACACTGTCGGGCAACACTATGGATTCAAGACTTGTGCATCCGTAAAATGCATCCTCTTCTATAAAAGTCACACCATCGGAGAGCGTCGCTTTCGCAAGATCGGATGAGTCAATGAATGCACCCGCACCGATAGTTTTTACGCTGCCCGGAATTACGATGGATTTGAGGTGGCTTTTTTCGAATGCTGTTACGGTTATCGCCGTAACACTATTCGGTATAGTGTACTCTGTACTGTTGTTTCCCTCGGGATACCAGATCAGAGTTGTTTTATCTTTATTGAACAGCACGCCTCGCTCATCATTTGAAAAATACTTGTTGTTCTTGTCAACAGTTATTTTCGTAAGATTGTGGCAATCATCGAATGCGTTGATAGCAAGTTTTTCAAGCTTTGCGGGAATTGTAAGAGATGTAAGGCTTTCGCAGCAACCGACAAATGCAGAAGAACCGATGGATTTAAGACTGTCCGGGAGTGTGATACTTTCAAGTCCTGATAAATAAAATGCGTATCCATCTATGACTTCCACACTGTTCGGTATAACGATTTTTGTAAGACTTTTACATTTGTCAAATGCAAATTCTCCGATGTGTGTAACGCTTGTCGGAATCTCAATCGATGAAAGGCTCGCACAATCGCTGAATGTCCAATCGTTTATCTTTTCGACTCCGCTTGGGATTTTTACGGATTTAAGAGCTGTACAACTATCGAATGCACTTTCTTCTATACTTTTGACGCTGTCGGGAATTGTGATGGATTCAAGATTTGAACATTGAAAAAATGCAAGGGAACCTATTCTTGTAACACCGTCGGATATGATGACTTTTGTTATACTTTCACGCTGTCCGCACCACGGAATTTGCTGAGGATCATCATAATTCACCATAGCATCGTCATCGAGTATGGTCAACGTGCCGTCTGACAGCTCATATCCGGGGCCGACAAGTGTTTCGGGTGCATCTGTTTCAGGTGTATTCGTTTCAAACGTGTCCGTTACGTCCTCGACAGGCTCCGTACCTTCCCAGTGAAAACCGTTTGATTCTATATCATCCGTTGTCCACGGTATCGTTTCGGGCGCTTCCGT
>JAZRTS010000083.1:0-1170 GCA_045652135.1 Eubacteriales bacterium
GAAAATTCGACAAGAGAATAGAAAACGCAATCCTCGACGCACCGGTTTTTGTCATGATTCTGACAAACGATTACTTCGCAAGGTGCAACCAAGAAGACGATTGGGTACGCAAAGAAATCTATTGTGCAATCGAAAACGAGAAAGTGATAATCCCTGTCAACTATGACGGAAACTTAAACGGCATTCCCGATTATTTGGAGCCGAAATTGAAAAGAGAAATCGGCTTGCACCACTTTTCAACCGTTTATGCAGATGCCGCATTTAAGGTTACGTTCGACAAAATGATTAAGGACAGAGTTGCAAAAGTCATAAACGTAATTCAAAACGACGACCCGCAACCGCAACCTCAGCCGAGTCCGAAACCAAAGCCCGTTCAAACGGATTTCAACACCG
Source organism: Eubacteriales bacterium (assembly GCA_045652135.1). Classification (GTDB taxonomy): domain Bacteria; phylum Bacillota; class Clostridia; order Oscillospirales; family CAG-272; genus RGIG7213. The sequence continues at coordinate 394 of JAZRTS010000083.1, forward strand.
AATACAACCGCTGCATGACCACCGAACAATATCCGGAAGCCTTTGCGGCATGTCTGAACGAAGCTGTGCTGAGACAAAACGTATCTTCGATAAAGTCGAAAGCCGACAACGCAATCGCAAACCTCAAAGGCAGAATCCTGATTCCCGATTGCGTGGCTCATGTAAGCTACGATTGGCTTATCGATCGCCTTTCGGCAAAAGGTTATTCGCCTATCAAAAGACACGAAGACTCGATTTCACACAAGAAAATAAGGTTCAGAATTTCCAAAGCAGGATCTGGAATTTCGGAAATTAAGACAAGTTGTTCTGTAAACCCATTTTTACAATTTCTATTCTGGATTATTTTTCTTTTAGCTTTTGTTATAGGATTTAGTGGAACGTGTGTAAATATCGACGAAGCAAGACCCAGATCTTGGATGGACGACCCAAGTTGGAGTAGCGGTTATTTAATATTAGCATTTAGTCTTGGAATTTATACAATCCTGCTTTTGATTTTTGGAATCCGAGGTATAGTACGTTTTTTCAAGCGTAAGAAAAAAGCAATTCGGGATATGGCAAAAATATGTCTTGAAGAATGTGAGCGGTAAAGCCGTTTGCTCACAGTTCAAAGCCCATAGCTCACAGCCAAAGTAAACCAAAACAAATGAAAACCGACATAAGCGAAAAGGAAGCGGCGTTTATTGCCGGGCATTCGGGGGAAGATGTTTCTGCCTTGCGGTTGAAGCATTCCAAGACTTCGGTCGAGGGTTTGGATATATCGTTCTGCTGTCTGCAAAT
>JAZRTS010000084.1:0-16228 GCA_045652135.1 Eubacteriales bacterium
CATTCGGGAAATGATTTCCTGAACGAGCCAGCCCCTTATTTTGTTTTATTACATTTATACTGTAAGAAAATCATATCAGTTTTGAACGAGCAAATCAGCAAGCAGTGAAAGGTCCGCTTCTGTAATTTTTCCGTCACAGTCTATATCCGATGCAGAAATACCGATTCTTACGTTTTCTCCCGTAAGATACTTTTTGATCCTTATCATATCTTTACCGTTTACTGTTTTATCACCGTTTGCATCACTCAAAACGTAATCCTCAACAGTTACCGTGAAAGCATTGGAAAACGCTGTGATCGCACCGTTTTCTCCGATAAGTGTTATATTGTCGGCAGTAAAGGTATACACACCCTCGGGGGTATCCTTGGCGTAAAGTGTGATATACGCAACGGTATGGAATTCTGTCGGTTCACCGCTGAGGGCTATATCATAGTCCGTGCCGTTCTTTGCCGAAAGCTCACCGCCGTAGACCTCCACTATCTCAAACGCTCCGTCATAATTAAGGTCGAATGATATATCGGTTATGCCGACGGTATTTTTTGTGCTGACTGCAATAATAACATATCCGCCCTTTTGCACGGTGACATTTTCAAATGTGATATAGTCGCATCCGCTTTTTGATATTACCGAATCTGTCATCTCCTTACTTTTGCCGTTTGCCTGCCAATACAGCACGGGATATTTATCATTTATTTTCGAAGTATCTTCAATAAAATTTGTATTTCCGTTACAGTTCAGCTTATCAGTACCGAGCGCATTTGTACCCGTGTAAAGATAAATATTTGCATTTTGAGTATTGTTCGTTATTTGCGAGGAAAGCTGTTTTGATGTATACTGACTTGCACAGTGGTCGAGCGCAACGCAGATATTACCCGATGTTGCACCACCTGCAATCTCTCCTACAACATAACTCTTGTATTCGCCGGTCGGAGATGTTGAGCTTGAATTCATAGCAAAATCGTTGACGTAATATGAGCGTTTTATGTGTAGCGTTGACGCTGTATCGCCTGCCACCGCAATACCGACCAAACCGCCCGAAACGAGTGCTTTTCCGAAGCTGACACCTGAAACGTAGCCGTTGACATACGAATCCTCAACAGTACAAGCCTCCGACGTGCCGACAAGACCGCCGACATTCGTTATACCGAACACATCTGCGCGTGAATAACATTTTTTAATGCTTGAGCCATCGTTCAGATATCCGACAAGCGCACCGACTGAATAATCACCCTTGACAGAACCGCTTGCGATACCGAGGTTTTCAATAACAGCCTTATCAACGTAGCCGAAAAATCCGACATTGTCCTTATGCTCGCTTACGTAAAGTCCGTGTATGTTATGTCCCAAGCCGTTAAAATATCCTTCAAAAGGATGCACCGATGTACCTATCGGTGTGAATTTTTCATTTTCAAGATGCATGTCGGCTAAAAGGTATACATTACAGCCTTTGTACGTATTTTTACCCGTATTCACATCGTAGGCAAATGAGAAAAGTTCATCTTTATCGCTTATGTAATAATTTGTGCCGTCATTCGGGATTACCGACCGCTTTTCACCCTGCCACGAAAGTATGGGATAATAGCCGTTTACAGAATTAACATCATCAGTATAACCGTTTAAATAATTCAGCTTTTCAAAGTCATCACCGTGTGTTCCTAAAGAAATATATCCCGTTTCTTTTTTTGTGTTTGTTCGTTTATCGGAAGTCGGAGAAATCACGGAATTTTCGGGGTAAAGACAACCTGAAACATCAACTGTAAGAGTGTATGTAGGTTCAGATGATGACGGATTAGCTATTTTACTGTATATTGCCCCTGAATAAATTCTGTTTACGGTATCATTTGCATTTAAGCTCTTTTCGCCTGCATAATAGCAGGCATTGATATTGACCACCTGTTTTTCGCCGTAGCTTGCGGAAACAAATCCGACGATACCGCCCATTGTAACGTCTCCGCCCTGTAGGCCCGATGTTCTTGTACAAGAGATATTTCCCATATAATAGCAGTTACGAACCGTGCAAACATTCCACGAAGCACCGAGTATACCTCCGATACCTCCACGGTTACCCGTGACGTCTGCTTTACTGTAGCAATTTTCAATAACTGTTTCACTTGTGCATATACCGCATATAGAGCCTACTGCCCAGTCAGATGACTTTACGTGTCCGGACTCAATACCCAAATTGCGAATTTCGGCAACGCTTGCATAGCCGAAAAAGCCCGAACGCTCCGTATTTTCGTCAATATACAAATGGTGTACAACATGACCGTTACCGTCAAATTTGCCTCTGAACGGATTGTCAAGTCCTTTTGTACCGCCGATTTTCGTCCATTTGAAATTAAGAAGATTAACATCTGCCGTGAGATTTATATTACATCCGATATACGGCTCTCCCTCATTTACGGTATAGGCAAAATACGCAAGCGCATCGGCACCGTTAAGATAATATGTACTTCCCTCTTTAACAAACGTTTCGGGTGCTTTTGTCGGTGTTTTTCCGTCCCATACAGAAAAATCGTTTCTTACCGTTCCTTCAAAATATATGCCGATGTGGTCGGACAAATCGTAACCGAACTTCTCACCGTTTGCGATTATGCTGTCATAATCATCGATTATATTATAATTTTTATCAAAGCTTTCCGTCAAATTTTTGTACAGCTTCATATCGATACTTCCCTTTACAAAAAGGTGGTCTATCGTATTCGGCAAAAAGCGTGTCGTATAGTATCCGAAAGAACGCCAAGTGCTCGCTGTTTTTGTAATGTCAGATTCAAATCTTGCATCGGCGTATCCGAATCCCGTGAAGCATCCGTAGGCTTTTCCGTTCATAACGGTGCTCATATTCATATCTCCCGTAACAATAACAGGAAGTCCGCAGGCAAGCTTTTCTATCTGCTCGCAAAGTATTTGGGATTGATGAACTGAATATTCCTCAGTACATGTTGTCAAATGTGTATTGGCTTGAAAATACGCAATTCCCGTTTTTTTATCACGCAGTATTGCCCACGTACAGGTACGGTTCATACACTGTGAGGCAGGTGTGTTTCGGCTCGGCACATCGGGTGTTGTCGAAAGCCAGAAGTCACCGCTTTTGATAAGTTCAAATTTATCCGTGTTGTAAAAGATAAGATTGTAAAGATCCCATCTCGCAGTACCTGTACCGCCCGTGTTACCGTTTCCGCTTATGCCGACATAAGCGTATTTGTCGGTCAGACGTGTGCTTGCGTTATTTACAAGATAAGGAAACCATTGATAATTGACCTCTTGCAAGGTGATAACATCGGGAGCATACTTATCTATCAACTTTTTAAGGCGTATTGCTCTTTTGTCAAACGAATAATCGTCAATCGTTCTTTCGGGGAATTTTTTGAACATTCTGTCAATGTTCACAGGATCGGGATATGCGCACACGTTGTAGTCAAACACCTTGATGTCCATCTCATCGCCCGTACCGTTTACTTCAATTTGAAAAAACGGTATGCAGGAAAAACAGATACAAAGAACAAGCAATGCTGACAGTGCTTTTTTGAGTCTGTTATATAATAAAATATTCTTCATTTCACATTTCCTTTCGTAATATTGCGAAAATGTCGTTTGATTATCAAACCAATCTCAAAAAGCTTCTTCGACGCATCTTCTTTTATTTTTTAATCTTTTTGTAATAATCGGCTATTCTTTTCCAATCAGCAAGCTGTTCATCCGATGTTCTGTTACGTTTTGCGTTTGCGCCTGTATGATATACAGGGAATACTGCAATTTTGTGAGTATCCAAATCTATTTGATAATCACACTTAATGATTTCGGAAAATGTTGCTTTGCCGCATTTTTTCGGCTTACAACATTTTACGGTTAATTCATCCATGCAATACAACGCTTCAAAAGCGGATTTGCCAAGCACAATAATAATTTTTGGAGATACTATTTTAATAAGCCTGCCCATAAATTTGTTTGCACAAATCGGAAGCCATCCTGGGTGCATATTGCCTGTTGTGTTGTTTTTGCGATAGCAATTTGCCATATTAGTGAAAAACAGCGGTGCATTTTCAGCATCAATGTCCATTTTAAAAGTTTTTTCAAATAACTCTCTCAAGGTTTTGTTAGTAGCGCATGAATGATTGTCCGTGTTCCACAGCGAAAGATTTTCACCATTCTCCTTAGTGCCGTAATCCTGACCTATCACCATAATGTCGGCATCAAGATTGCCATGCCATAAATTCCATCTGTTTACATACGGTGTATCGGTATCCAAACCATGCAGATCGTTTTCCAAGACCTCTCCGTTTGTCAAATGCGGTACTGTCGGCATTTTAGAACAAACCTTGCATCTACTGACATCCTCTGCAAGCTTGCGAAATTCAGTTTTCTTCATATTATTTGATCTTCTTTCCGTCACAGAAAGCCGAACCTACTTTTTCTCCGAAATTCCAATATGCGTGAGTTACACTGTCATAGATAATAGGATCTAATTTTTTTGCATCTATTTTACCGTTTTCATCAAGTATGGATTCATCGGCACTTACATTGACGATTTCACCGATACAAATTCCGTCCTCGTTGAATTTTAAAAGCTTACATTCAAGTGTCATCGGCAATTCTTCGATGACAGGAGCATTTACAAATTCGCTCTTTACAGCGTGAAAGCCCGCTTTTGTAAATTTATCGGGTTCATCGTTTGCGGAAACAATACCGACATAATCGCAAGGAACAACTGTATTTACCGTTGCAAAGCTTACGGTAAATGCCTTAGTTTTTTTGATATTTTCTGTTGTTTTATGCGCATCGTCAAGGCACACCATAACAAGATTCGTGTCATATATACCGCCCCACGCCGCATTCATCGCATCGGGATTTCCGTTTTCGTCATAAGTACCGACTATCAAAACGGGCATAGGATAAAGCCACGTTTTCGCTCCGAAATTTTTACGCATTGTTTTTCTCCTTCTTTTTAAACCATATAACAGTGCCGACACCGAGAGCAAGCACAGCAACGACCACCGCTGAAACAACAATAATCGTACCACTGTTGCTTTCCTCGGTAATGATCATCTGATCCTGTGTGATCTCAAAAACATCTGTCTTTGTGCCGAAATGTGCAGCAAAGGCTTTTATCGAATATTCTGCTTCATCTTTGTTCTCAAGAGTTATCGGTGTTTGATAAAGTGACCAATCCTTCGAAAGCTGTCCGTTTTCATATATCTGATAGTAGACAGACATGCCGTTGTTTGATATTTTTTTATCGTCACCGTCCGCACCGTTCAATAAAGATACAAGCGAAAGGCTGATACCGTCAGCCGTTTTTTCTCCCTCGGCTTCAATCTTTACGGAAAGCACTATATTATCTACATCAAGTAAAACCGATGTATCTTCGTATCTGAACTCGGCATTTTCTTCATAATGACTGTCATTTGCACGAAGCCAAGCCATACATATTTCGGGATAGTGACACTGCAGGATGCTCGATGCATTATACAAAAACGTTGCAAAGTGTACTTGAGTTGCCGTAACATTTTCAATCGACGGAGTATCATTATCCTTGTTTACAAATGCAAACGCAAAAGAAAGAAGTGAATACATTGAATTTTTAAGTTCTTCAGCTTCTTTTTCGCCTACAAAATCAGTAATTTTAGGTACGTTTGTTCCGTCTTCGTACTGCTGTTCATTTGTAAGCATGCCCCATATAGTATCAATATATTGTTTTTGTTTATTCGGCTCGAGCTTTGCCCAAGAACCTACAACAGACGTATAAAAATTCGCAATAAACATTTTGTCAGCGGTCAGCGACTTCGCTCTGTACATCATCGCATCGGCAAAAGCTCCTGTATTTTCCATACCGAACAAAAGCTTTGTAAACGTCTGAAGCGCCTTTTCAACGGTTACGTATTCTTCGCCGCAGAATGATTTATTTAACACGTAAAAGTTACGGCAAGCTTCTGCATTTTCACCGTTCGTAGTCCATTTTGTAAGATCCTTCATAAATACGGAAAGCCATTCCGAGGCTGTAATTTCCACGTTCTGAATCGGCAGAAAAATACCTGAAGTACCAAGTGCAAAGCCGATGTAATTCAGAGTTGCAAGACAGAACGAATCGTCAAATACAATTCCGTCATTGATAAGATCAAGTTGTGAAACCATTTCATCGCATATTGCGCCGTAATCGTTATTTTCTGTATTGGGTATAAAATGGTCAACGCCGTAACGTATAAAGCCCATTTCCTCGGGTGCGACATACGTTACGATATCACCTGGGTTGATTATATTGTGTATATTGAGATACTGACCGTTATATGTATGCATTTCTTTTATCACAGCCGAAGCAACACCGCCGCGGGGAGATTCAAAGCAATAAGCATACACACCGTTTGCTTTTCCGTACTTATCGGTCAGTCTTTTTGCCGTAATGTTTGCAACAGCCGCCGCACGTGAATACCCGCATACCAAAAATTTCACGCGTCCCTCGTCAAGCGCCTTTTGCACATCCGATGAAATATCTGAAGAAATGAATTTTTCAAGTTCTGAAAGCACCTTTGCGGCGCTGTCCGAAAATCCTTTTGCTTCACCGCTTTCGCCGAGGGTTACGTTACTTGCCCACTCACTTTCATATCCGCCTCCACGCACTATTATCGGAAGCAAAATATATCCGCCGCCAATGGACAATTCCTTTGCACCCATTATAACACCGATGCTGTCATCGGTCGGCTGCTGTGTAAAAGAATCATTCACACGGATATTATTATCCTCGAATCCGATATCCGACAAAAGCTGTTTTGCATTTCTGAAGCTGTTTGCATATTTATCGTACAAGGAAAGGTCAAATGCCGTGGCGGAAGCATTAAACGCTGACATCGCAAGCGCAAGCGACATAGTTGACAAATGCTCGTTATATACTTCCGGGGCATCGTCAAAATATCCGTCGGAATAGTAATAAACCGCATCTCTGTCAGTTCCCGATGTTGAACTGTATGTAAATATTCCCTCTTTGAGGTCATATTTTTCGGCATATCCGTTTTGGTGTATTATGTATCTGTCATCTACTGACACTTTTTTGTTTTCAGCCGATGAAACACCAAAGGGTATGGCACAAAAAGCCATCGCAAGTGTAAGGACTGCAGCGATAATTTTTTTTAAGCGCATCGTTTTCTCTCCTTAAACATCAATAATGTATTAATTTTATTTTATCACAAAACCTTGAACATTTCAACATTTCAGCAACTAAAAACCGTCTTAACGTAACATCAAGACGGTTTTTGTGTTTATTTAAGTCCTAATCTTTCAGCGGACTCATCACGCATTTTATATTTGAGTATCTTACCTGCGGCGTTCATCGGGAATTCGTTTACAAACAAGAAGTATCTGGGAACTTTATGTCTTGCAATATATGCATTTCCGAACTCTCTCATTTCATTCTCATCTGCAGTTTCACCCTTGTGGAGTATTATCCACGCACAGCATTCCTCGCCGTATCTTTCGTCGGGCACACCAACAACCTGAACGTCACGCACCTTGGGATTTGTGAGATAAAATTCCTCAATTTCACGGGGGTAAAGGTTTTCGCCGCCTCTGATTATCATATCCTTCAATCGGCCCGTTACCTTGTAATAGCCGTCTGGTGTTCTCATACAGATATCACCCGAATGAAGCCATCCTTCGGCATCTATTGCCTGAGCTGTTGCCTCGGGCATTTTATAATAACCCTTCATTATATTAAATCCTCGTGCGACAAATTCACCGCTTTGTCCGTCGGGAAGCTCATCGCCCGTTTCGGGATCTATTATCTTACATTCGACACCCGGGAACGCACTTCCGACCGTTTCAACACGATGATCAAGGTCCTCATTGACTTCACCCATAGTACAGCCGGGCGATGCCTCTGTCTGTCCGTAAACGGAGATTATCTCCCGCATATTCATTTCAACGGAAGCACGGCGCATAAGATCGGCAGGACAGTTGGCACCTGCCATAATACCCGTTCTCATATACGAAAAATCCGTTTTTGAAAAGTCGGGGTGGCCGAACATTGCAATAAACATCGTAGGAACTCCGTTGAAGCAAGTAATGTGTTCATCGTTCACACACGCAAGCGACGACTTCGGAGAAAAGTACGGTATCGGGCAAAGCGTACCGCCGTGTGTCATCATCGATGTCATCGAAAGCACCATTCCGAAACAATGGAACATAGGTACTTGTATCATCATACGGTCAGCTGTTGAAAGGTCCATTCTGTCACCGATCGTCTTACCGTTATTTACTATATTGCGGTGCGTGAGCATAACACCCTTGGGAAATCCCGTCGTACCTGATGTATACTGCATATTACATACATCGTCGGGTTTAACGAGAGATGCACGGCGGCGCACCTCATCTCTCGGGATAAGAGTTGCACGTGAAAGCATCTGCTCCCACGTAAGACAGCCGTCCATATCAAAGCCTACAGTTACAACATTGCGCAAGAAAGGCAGATTTTTAGAATACAAGGGCTTGCCGGGTTCAAGTGTTTTAAGCTCGGGACAAAGCTCCTCTATGATCTCCTTATAGTTTATGTCCTTGCAGAATTCGATCATTACAAGAGTATGAGTATCAGACTGTTTAAGCAGATATTCTATCTCGTGTATTTTATATGCGGTATTTACAGTAACAAGCACTGCACCTATTTTCGTTGTAGCCCAGAAGGTAATGAACCATTGGGGGACGTTTGTTGCCCACACGGCAACGTGGTCGCCTGCTTTTACGCCCAAGGAAATGAGGGCTGCGGCACATTCATCAACGTCACGGCGGAATTGCTCATACGTTCTTGTGTAATCAAGGGTGGGATATTTGAATGCATACTGGTCAGGATACGTTTCTGCCATTGTGTCAAGAACATCGGAAAATGTCGCTTCAATGACATCGTACTTTTTCCACACGAAAGTACCCGTTTTATCGCGATTGTAGTATGCGTGGTCATAAGATTTTTTCGCTCTGTTCAAAGCGGAAATGTAATTTGTAAAATGAGTAAGAACGATATCAGCATCGCTTATTTCTTCATTCCATGCGGCACAGATAAATCCGTCATAATTAAGGGAGGAAAGTGCATTTAACAGCTTCCCTACTTCAAGGTCACCCTCGCCGATCAGAACCGTTTTTCCGTCTTTCATATCGCCGAGTCGTACGTATTTGATATATGCGCCGAGGTTTTTAATAGTTGTTTCAGCACTTTCTTCGGCATCAAAATACGTTCCTCTTACATTCCACGCAACACCTATTGCGGCAGATGCAAAATGATTTATAATACCTATAACATTTTCCGTATGCGCAAGATATCCGACGGTTTCAAACAAGATATTAACATCAAGTGCCTCAGCTGACTTTATAGCAGCTGCGAGCTTTTCGTCAAGCACATCAAACGAGACATTTTTCTCCGCACGTACAATGATGTTTTCGACATCTGCACTTGATGCCATATCGACATACTTCTTGATCAAATCGGCTGTTACATCATCGTTTTCAACAGGTGACGGCATACGGAGCGCCGACACGGTAAGACCCCTGTTAACGAGCTTTCTTTTCGCATCTGCAATACGCTCACGTCTTAAAATACTGTCATGATGGTCATTTCTTTCACCTATAGCATCGTATATTTCGAAGCCCTCAAAACCGTAGTCATAGGCAAAACGGCATGTATCAAGAAAGGATGCCCGACTCACGTTTTTAGTCGAAAATACTATCTTCATCTTATGCCTCCTCGAACACTATCTTATTTAACGCGTTTATATATGCTCTTATACTTGCCGCAACGATGTCAGTTGACGTTCCGTTACCGGAATAAAGCTTTCCTTTGTTGCGAAGTCTTACAAGGGCAGAGCCGAGTGCTTCTTTTCCCTCTGTTACAGACTGTACCTGAAAATCATCCAGCTCATAATGGTGGCCCACGCATTGTTCAATAGCACGGAAAGCGGAGTCAATAGGGCCGTCACCGTTGCTTACGCCACAGATCATCTCGTCGTTACGCTTGAGAGTTACCTGCGACATTGAGCTTGATACGTTACTGCTTGTGGTTGTATACGTTTCAAAATGGTATGTTGAAGGAGCTTGCATAGCAGAGCTTGCAATAAGTGCTTCAAATTCCTTTGAGCCTACAGTTCCCTTTTTGTCGCATACCTGCTTGAGTGCCTTGTGCACATTGCCGATATCGGAATCGGAAAGCTCATATCCAAGCAAAGATGCCGCCTGTGCGACCTGTACCGTTGTTGAATCCGAGTCAAGAAGTATCTTTTTCTTTTCACTTACCGCACTGTCCGATTCGTTTACATCGTGGCTTATGGTTGCTGTCATATCATCGATGCTTGAGTGTATTTTTGTATTGTTGAGCTTGATCTCCGCACCTATCTGTGCGCCGCAGGTATTGATGGCATCGGATATTTCACCCGTCAAAAGCGCATCATCTCCGAGCATCGCGCATTTAAGTCCGTCAGCACCCTTTGCGATACAAGAAAACGCAGATGCTACTGCCATATTTATTTTATCTGACACCTGAACGTATACGGGAATGTTTACAGCGCCCTTGACCTTTTCAACGAGTGATGAAATATTATCGGGAGTTGAAACACCTGCGTCATCGCATACAGTTACGAGCGTTGCACCGCACGCCTCCGCTTCTTTGACAACTGAAATGAGAAAGTCCTCATCAGCTCTCGTTGCATCAAGCGCTGAAAATTCAACATCATTGCAGACTTCTTTTGAAGCTTTTATAAGCTCCGCAATTCTTTCAAGCATCTTTGCCTGCTTGATATGGTACGTATATTCCATCTGAATAGTCGAGACAGGAAGCTCAATACGCAGACGGGGATTTTTAGCATCCTTTACGCATTCCCATGCGGGAGCAATATCATCGGTATTAAATCCTACAGCGATAGAAAGTGTCGCATTTCTGATGTTTTTCGCGATTGTTTTATATATTATAGTATCCTCACGCAGAGATTTTACAGGGGGTAATTCGATGGCATCAACGCCGATTATATCCGCGCAGTTTGCAACAGCAGACTTTTCACGGAAAAGTAGATTTATCTCGCGGTCGCTTGCAAGTTTTTTAAGTGTGATGTCTGAAATATTGATCTTTTTCATTTTGAAAAACTCCTTCCGGGTATAAATGTATGCAAATTATCATTTTAACTGCAACAAAACACGTTTCCGTCTCATTGCTCATACAAAGAGACGAAAACGCAAAATAACTACGCTTCCGCGGTACCACTCTTCTTCATCCTGACGGATGCACCTCAGATGCCAATACATCTTAACTCTGTGACGGGAGTTCCCGTCTGACACTACTTTGTTTCATATCAGCCGCTCCGCGGTGAGTTCGGTAAAATCCCCACAGTGTCTTTCACCTGCCGACACCTCTCTGAATGTAAGAAGTTTTACTTACTATTCCGCATCTCTGCGTTTGTTTCTACATTATATCACGTTTCCTTTATTTTGTCAATCCCTTTCTGCTTTATAAATTGAAATAATTTGTAAAGCAAGTCTCAAAACTTCAAAACTAAATTTGCAAATTCGCATAACAAATAATATGGTAAATTTAAGCGTATAAAATTAGTTTTGACAATTATTCATTTCAGCGTCTTGTTTTCACAAATATTTTTTACTGACGCACCCCGTAATTCATAATAAATTCAAAATAAAGACATTTTACATCATTTGTACATTAATTTGTTACAATATATATATTGTCAAAAAGCGATAAAATGCTGTATAATATAGCAAAATACAACAAAGGTGGAGAAAATATGGATTTTATTATCACGCGCAATCTGCATCAGATAACACCGTACATTCATTTTCAGCACTCAGATTACGGTGCTACTCTGCGACCCACAGAAGTAAAACCTAAATTAGACAGGTACTTAATCGAAATTTTTTCAAAAAATTCTCCCGATTATGTCGAAAAACTGAAAAAGAATAACTGGTTTGTCGGTATTTCAACTGCGTTAAATTATAAAATGAAGATAACGGCACCAAGTGAAAGTGAAAACGTTCTTACAGATGAAAGTGAATTTGAGATCAAAACAGCCAAATACCTTTTGGAACAGTCTAATAACGACATTCCAAAAACTTTAGAAAAGGCACGTAAAATATTTTCGAAAGAAATCAAAAAAAATCACAGCTTTTATTTTGCAAATATGGTTTCAACAAGGCTGTCAAATTGTAAAAACTTAGCCGAAGTTGAACATGAAACCCTGGAGCAAATGGTTAAAGATCATGTTGAAGCAGTAAAATCAACATTCAAGGAATCTGTAAAGTATAACAATCCACTTAAGCTTGAGATCATTTGTTTAAACAAAGAACTGCGTGAATTGATTAAAGATAACATTGACATGTTTTTCATTACGCATAATTTCGGATGCCGTCAGACAAAAGGCTTCGGAAGCTTCGTAACCGAAGATTTTCATAAAAAGAACCTGGATTTTTACAAAACGAACATAAGTAACTTCGGAAAACCGTTTTTTTGTTTCAAAGCGTCCGGTTCAGGCAGAAATCCCGCGAGTTACACCGAAGCACTTAATCAGGCATTCGCGGTATATTCAATTATGAAAGCAGGGATGAACCGAACCGGCTTAAAGAGAGATGACCAGACAAACAGATACTTCTATAGAAACAGTAACGCATACATAAAAGGTTATTCTATGCGCCAATATCTGCCTGAAGGAACCGGAAGTGAAAAATCAATGATAAAAGGAAAGATACTCACCAACGCAAGAGTGCTTCAATTCCGTCCCGGCGAAGAAGACAGAGAGCCTAAAGATCATAACGGCTACAATTCATACACCTTTATGCGCGCCATTTTCGGTCTTACCGACAGCTACAAATTTGCTGATCCGAGAAGAAACGGAACGATAACCGTTTTACACCTACCTTCTTCGCAAATTCCGCCAATAAATAACGGCATGATATGTGTAACAAAAGACGATCTCAAAAAACAGGGGGATGCATGCATTCAGCGTTTTCCGTCCCCGGTACTTATAAAGATCATCGAAGATAACGTATTCTTTATTTTCAACGACAGTTATGAAAAAATGCTCGGAAAAAGCTTTATTTTCCTTTCTGAATACGATTTGCGAGATATCGAAAGCCGCGGAAGTAAAAATATACCTTCGAAACAATTGATCACAACACCGTCCGAATTCGATCCAAAAGAATTTATAAACGGATTCATTACCTACTTTACAGCAGAAAAAAGAAAATTACAACATTTCCCTCCTGAGTACAAATCTGCTCAGAATATCCAATTGGAAGGAGGAAATTCAGATGACTGAATTTGTAACGCCTAAATACATAGCCTTGACCATAGGCCCGATTTTCGCCACACTCAATCTTGCCGCTTCTCCTGCTGCTCTTTGGACAGGCAGTTATATGTTTTCGTTTTTAACAAAGACTATATGTGAAGAACTTGTAGCCAGCGGTGTTCCTGCAAAAAACATAGTATCTCCGTACTATCCCGGAGAAGATGAAAGCAACGATTTGTTGGAATATAACAAGGGCGTAGGACTGTTTCACGACAGAGTAATAATAAGAATCGATAATCCTGACAACTCGATTGATATCGAAAAAATTAAAGAAGCCTCCATTGCAAAAGTCGCAGAGCAATTCTCGGTAAATCTGAAATATCTGAAAGAGTACATAAGGATCGCTTCGGTCGAATTCGAAGCGCAAAATGCAATCACGGGATGTGGGAAGATCCTTGACTGTCTTGAGCTTGCATCTCCTTTTGTTAGTCAGGACAATAACGAGCTTTTCGCGTTGTTCATAAACGAAGGAAGCGAAAAAGCGAACGAAGCGATCAAAAATATCCCCATAGTTAAAAGCATCGATGATAAGTGGCAGCTTTTGCATCCGCATTCCAATTCAATAAAATCACTCGAAAATATAGCCGCAGGCGGTGTGACGACTGTTAAATTGAAAAAAAATACGTATTATGCGATCGTACGTTCCGACGGTGATAAAATGAGTGATGTATTCTCTAACCTTACAAGTGACGAGGAAATAAGGACGTATTCAAAAACCTGTCTTGAATATTGCTCTGAAATAGCTAAGCTTACCTCAGAATACGGCGGTGTTACAATATACTCCGGTGGCGACGATCTTTTGGCGCTTATGCCGTTGGAAAAGCATATTAATTCGAAATGCGAATGCAAAAACCTGTTTGAATTTATCAAAAAAGCAAATGAACTTATGACGTCAAAATTCAAGGGTATGGTAGACGCGTTGAACGAAAGTCTCAAGAAAGGCAGTAATCCGCAAGATACCGATCAGCAAGATGGCAAGATAAACTATCCCACGCTTTCATTCGGCATTTGTGTCACTTATATGAGACATCCGCTTTATGAAGCATTAAAGCTTTCGGAAAAGCTTCTTTTCAGTGTTGCAAAAAAGCAAAGAAACTGCACTGCCCTTTGCGTGCAAAAGCACTCCGGACAATCTGAAGGAATCATCATACCCAATTCTGCCATTGATAAACTTATTGAACTTAAAAATACGATAGACAGTGGTATAAATAACGTTGACGGAATGGATAAGGTATTTTTGTCCGCCATCTATAAATTGACTACATTCGAACCGCTCTTCAAAGGACTCGAAGAAGGATATACTAACGCCCAGAACAATGAAATCGCACAAAATGATGCAACCGTTCAAAATCTGTTTAACAACATCTTTGACGCGGATGAACACAAGGAAAACAAGTTCTTAAAGGAAAAACTTCCCGAGTTTTTCCGTGGTATGGCTAAACAAAATAAAGAATATGATATACGTCTTATGCCAGAATACCTTAAAGAATATTTACGTGATCACGGAATCAAGGTTGAAAGCGATAATGACTGTAATATGACGAATCCGTATCCCACGGTAGCACTGTGCTATCTTCTCCGCATACTTAAACTCTACTACGAAAAGGCAGGTGAACAAGCGTGAGAACTTATAAAATTTTATTCACCCCCACTGAACCTTATTTCTTCGGAAATGAAAAGACGTTCAGATTCGATTCTGATAAAAGCCTCGGGCAGTATGATACTCCGTACTTTATCAGAAGTGAGCGCACACCGTCTCAAACCACCGTTTTCGGTGCAATACGTTTTCTGCTTTTGAAAAACAGAAAACCTGACTTCAACGGATATCCTGACGGGTATGAAGATCTCATCGGTGAAGAAAGCTGGGACATTGAAAAAGAAGGTCAGACGTTTGGAAAAATAAAGTCTGTCTCACCGATATTTCTCTATTGCGAAAGCACGGCAACAGAACAGGAAGAAGGAATATATCTTCCGACGCCTTTGAATCACAATACTAAAAATTCTCCGATCGAGTATACACCGTTTACACTTATTGACATTGACAAAGACACTGCAAAAAGACAATATTCGGAAGAATATGATCCTAAAGAATTCCTCGCTGACAGCTATATGAATATCACAAACGGAAAGATCGTCAGCGCAGATAAGATATTCGGAAGCACCGTGAGAGTAGGTATAGATACTAAAAAGAACAAATCGGCATTTTTCAAAAAAGAATACGGTTTTCTCCAAGAAGGCTGGTCATTCGGTATATTTCTCGCCGTCGATGACAGTGCCGACAGCGATATTATAACCGATAAAACGGTATATCTCGGACAAAACAAGGCGACATTCAAGGTAAGCTGGTACGAGGCTGAAAACACCCTCGATTCGTTTAAAAAGCAGCTTCCGCGCAACGTTCTGTACTGTGCGAGCGATACATATACGACGAACGATATATACAAATTGACATCATTCGCAGTTACATCACTGCGCGATTATCGTTCCTATAAAACGGTATATACACATGGAAATAACAAGCGTCCAACAATCAAAAAAGAATCCACTTTGTACAAGCTTTTAAAAGCAGGAAGCGTGCTTTGCTTCCGCGACGAAACGCAGCTCAAAAAACTTAAAGAACTGATTGAAAAAGAACATTGCAGTACAGTCGGTATGAATACGATCATCATCGGCGAAAAATAAACAAATTAACGGAGGAATTATGAACTGTCATCTTTATAAACTTGAAAATCTCACACCGTTACACGTAGGTTCCGGTGAAGCGAATTACAACATTATCGATAACGAGGTAGAACGTGATCCCATTACACTTATGCCGATCGTACACGCATCGGGACTTAAAGGTGCGTTCCGCGCTCATTTTAAAGACAATAAAGGCATAGACGTAAATGTAATATTCGGAAAGCCGACAA
>JAZRTS010000085.1:0-37507 GCA_045652135.1 Eubacteriales bacterium
CGCCCTTGCCTTAACAGCCAGATCGGCAGATGCTTAGCGCCCTGCTCCGGTAAAATATCGGCCGAGGAATACAGAGCACTTACAGACGGCGTTCAAACGGTATTAAAGGGCGACATCACGGGAGCAAAGCGAATGCTTGAAGAAAAAATGATGCAGGCATATGGCAATTTTGCATTCGAGGCGGCGGCAAAGTACAGGGACAGAATATATGCGCTTGAATCACTTTATAAGCGCCAGAAGGTCGTGGCATCTCCCGATGACGATTACGACATAATAGGCATTTACAGAGGCGAGCCTGTAAGTGTTATTTCCGTTTTTTATGTAAGAGGCGGACTTATTTCGGATACAGAAAGCTTTAGCATCGGCTCATTTGCCATTGACGGCGATGACGAAATAGAAGCATTTCTTTGCGAAATGTACGAAAAAAGAGGAAGCGTACCACGTGAGGTAATAATTTCAGACGGTGTTTTTGCAAGCGAAGCAGCTGTTTTGCCTGAATATCTTGAAAAAATACGAGGACGTTCGGTTACTGTATCTTATCCGCAAAAGGGTAAGAAAAAGGAATTATGCAGACTTGTCTGTGACAACGCACGTCAGCACGCTTTGCAGTATGAGGCTGAAGCTGTGAAAAACGACCGTATTCTTTTTGATCTTGCTTCTTCTCTTGCTCTGCAGGTAATTCCGGAAAGAATAGAATGTTATGACATTTCAAACTACGGAGATAACAACATCACCGCAGGTATGATAGTATGCGAAAATGCACGGCTGAAAAAGAGTGACTACCGTGTGTTTAACATCAAATCATCAGACGGACAGGATGACTATGCTTCGATGCGTGAAGCGCTTGAAAGACGAATGAGAAATTATGAGGAAAAGACACAAGGCTTCGAAAAGCTTCCCGACCTTATTTTACTTGACGGCGGTGAATCGCACGTTAAAACGATATCATCACTTTTTGAATCACTTGGGTACGATATCCCGATTTTCGGAATGGTAAAGGACGAATATCACAAAACACGTGCAATTACAAACGGATATGAAGAAATATCGCTTTCGAGAACAGATGCGCTCTTTGTGTTCATTTACAAGCTTCAAGAGGAGGTTCACCGCTTCACCATAACGAAGATGAAAAACGCAAAGCGCAAAACGCTGAAATCCTCGCATCTTACAAATATCAAGGGTGTGGGAGATAAAAAGGCATCGCTCATTTTTGAAAAATTTGAAACACTTGAGGCGCTCAAAGCGGCAAGTGTGGAAGAAATAGAAAAAGTCAAGGGCATAAACCGCACGACTGCCGAAGCAATATACGAATTTTTGCACGGAGGAGGAAAATGAGAGGCTTTGATTCATTAAATCCCGTAACGGTTTTAATATACTACACTTTCGCCATTTGCATACCGATGTTCACGCTTGATCCGATTATTGCATTTATTTGTGTGTTCTCGTCAGTTTTGTTCGACATTCTTTTTCAAAAAAGAACGGGCGGAAAATATATATTTGTCTTTCTTTTGTTTTTGGTATCATCGATTGTAAACCCGATTTTCAACCAAAACGGTGTGACGGTACTGCTTTTTATAAATGACACTCCAATAACACTTGAAGCTCTTGTTTACGGTATATTTTCATCTCTTACGCTTGCGGGTGTCATCGTTTGGTTTTTCACGTTTTCTCATATAATGACATCTGAAAAGATAATTTATATTTTCGGCAGAATATCCCCGAAAACAGCGCTTGTAATTTCTATGACCTTACGGTTTGTACCGCTCTTTTTGAAAAATTACAAAAAAACGGAAAATGCGCTGAAATGTACGGGACTTTACAGCACAGATACTTTTTTCGGATCGTTAAAGCTTAAAATACGTGCGTTTTCAGCCCTTTTGACGCAGTCTACCGAATACGGAATAATAACTGCTGACAGCATGGAAATGCGCGGCTACGGCAAAGGGAAAAGAACCTTTTTTTCACTTTACAGCTTCGGTATTACCGATGCTGTTTTCTCACTCGGGGTTATCTTTTTCGGCGTTCTGTGTCTTTGCACGCTGAACGGTGTGCAGTTTTATCCCACACTTTTCAAAACTGAACTGCTTTATTCAAACATAATTTCTTATATATCATATTTTATATTGACTATAACACCGTCAATTTTAACGGTATCGGAGGGTATACGATGGAAATACTTACTGTCAAAAATTTAAAATTTTCTTACCCTCTTTCAAGCAAGATAACGCTTGACGGTATAAATTTTTCTGCAAAAAAAGGTGAATTTATACTTTTATGCGGCGCTGTCGGCGGCGGTAAATCAACCCTTTTGAGAACACTTATTCCCGAAATAAGACCAATGGGAGATTTGTCGGGTGATATAAATGTAAATGACGGCTTGCGCATCGGGTATATATGCCAAAATCCCGAAGAACAGATAGTGACGGACAAGGTATACCACGAAATCGCATTTGCGCTTGAAAACCTCGGATACGACAATGCATTTATCAAACGGCGCACGGCTGAGGTATCTTCTTACTTCGGGCTTGATTCTGTCCTCTTCGAGAACTGTTCTTCCCTTTCGGGCGGACAAAAGCAGATACTCAACCTTGCATCTGCCATGGCTCAAGATCCCGATGTACTTATTTTGGACGAGCCGACCTCACGGCTTGATCCTGTATCGTGTGAAAAATTTTTTTCCGTCCTTACAAAGCTCAAAAACGACCTTGACTGCACTGTTATAATTGCCGAGCATAACATTTCGGAGCTTATCCCCGTTTGTGACCGTGTATGCATAATGGACGGCGGAAAAATGATATTTGACGGTGAACAAAATGATGCTTTGCCGATTTTGGCAAAATACAAGCCGTTGCAAAATGCTCTGCCTGCACCTTTGCGTCTTTACGGAGCATTTGACATTGACACAGAACCACCACTTACAATTAAAGAGGGACGTGAATTTTTAAACAAATATTTTACTCCGTCTGATAAAGAAACGGAAATACCCGAATTTAAATATACCTCAAAGGCATTAGAGGCGGGAAATATATATTTTCGATATTCAAAGAACGGAAAAGACGTACTTTTTGATTTTTCGCTCGATGTTTACGAGGGTGAAATACTGTTTTTACTCGGCGCAAATGCCTCGGGTAAATCAACGGCGCTTTCCGTTATGTCGGGGGTTTTGAAGCCTTACAGCGGAAAAATAAAGGTGTTCGGCAAAAAAATAAAAGAATACGGCGCATCGCTTTATAAAACTCTTACGTATCTTCCTCAAGAGCCTCGCTGTCTTTTCACACACGATACCGTGAAAAAGGAGCTTGATGAGGTAAGTTTCATCCAGGATAAATTTCCTTATGATTTTACACCCATTCTTGAATCTCACCCATACGATATTTCGGGCGGTCAAGCCCAGCTTCTTGCACTTGCAAAGGCTGTATCGGGCGGTCAGAGGATAGTTTTGCTTGATGAGCCTACAAGCTCGCTCGACCATCATATGATAAGTCAAGTGACAGAGGTCATAAAAGCATTAAACGACCTCGGAATAACCTTCGTTATCGTCAGCCATGACCTTGATTTTGCAGCAGAATGTGCCGACAGATGCACGCTTATGTTTGCTGGCTCACCCTGCGTACCTGAGCATCCGAGAAAATTCTTTCAAGGAAGCGCGTTTTATTCTACAAGCATAAATATTCTCACGCGTACGCACTACAAAGACGCCGTGACGTTTGATGATGCAGTAAAGCTTATGGAGGAAAACAGACGTGCAAAAATATAAAAGAGCATCTGTTATCATTAAGCTTTTAATCGTTTTTTTGCTTATCCCCTGTGTCATTTTTTCGGGAATATTCATTTTTAGGGAAAAGCATCATGCTTATATTACCACAGCGGTGAGTATTCTGACGCTCCTGCTGTTTTATATGGGCTTTGAGCAAAAAAAAATAACGACACGCAGACTTGTGCTGTGTGCCGTTATGACGTGCCTTTCGGTTGTCGGACGTTTTATTCCGTTTTTAAAGCCGACGGCGGCACTTACCGTTATTTCCGCAATATATCTCGGCCCCGAATCGGGATTTCTTATAGGCTCCCTTTCAGCGCTCATATCGAACTTTTACTTCGGTCACGGTCCTTGGTCGCCGCATCAGATGTTTGCCTGGGGTATCATTGGCTTTATCGCAGGACTTTTGGCAAAGCCGCTTGAAAAAAGCCGTGTCTTTTTACTTATATACGGCGGACTTTCGGGAATTTTATATTCCTTGTTGCTTGATATCTGGACGGTGCTTTGGTATAACGGAGGCTTTAATTTAACGCTTTATAAAGCAGCCATTATAACTTCAGCACCGCACACTATCCTTTATGCCGTGTCAAACGTACTGTTTCTGTTTATTTTGTATCCGTCTTTTTCTTCAAGGCTTAAACGGATAAAAATAAAGTACGGCATTTAATTATTCGTATGGTCTTCACCGTCAAAAGGGTAGACAGCTTCACTTATTTCATTCGAATGAATAGTGTAAGCTGTGCCCTTTTTTCTTATCTTCAAAGTAAATGCTTTATCGGTTTTGGGATTTAGGGTAAAGCCGTATTCGGTTTCATTATATCCCAAAAGCTCCTCAAGCACGGCTGTAAAATACCAGCCTGCCGCACCTGTATACCAACTCCAGCCGCAGCGTGCAGGGGTATAGTCATTACTGTAAACATCACCTGCAAACACGTACGGCTCACCTTTGTATTTCTGGTAAAGCTCATCATTTGCGCATCTGATAAGAGGGTTTATCGCACGCAGTATCTGATAACCTCTGTCGGGCATATTGCCCCTGAAAAAGCCGATAGCACCCCAAACAGCACCGTGTGTATACTGTCCGCCGTTTTCACGGATACCTGCAGGATAATCGCATATATATCCCGCATATTTTGATTTTTCGTCAAAGGGTGGTGCAAACAGTAAAAGCTGTTTGTTTTTTTCGTCATAAAGTCTTTCCCACACGGTATTGAGCGCACTGTGCACTCGTTTTTCATCTGCTCCGTTCATCGCGGCAAACGCTTGCGGAAGAATGTCAATATCGCATCCGCCGACACTTCCCAAAACAGTTCCGTCAGAATACGTGCCTCTTATATAATATTTGCCGTTAAAAGCAAAATTTTCTATATTTTCGTACAGCTTATGCGCTTGCAGGCTGTACTTTTCTTTTCCCTCTTTATCGCATATCTTATCGGCAAGATATGCCATATCAAGAAGCACACCGTATAAAAACCAGCCGAGCCACACGCTTTCGCCACCGACTTCGTTCATTCCGTCGTTCCAGTCACCGCTTCCGAATAAAGGAAGCCCCGTAACACCGTATTTTACCGTTTCGACAGCACGCACGCAATGCATATAAAGACTTTCTTTTATATCGGATCTTTGCAGTATCTCGTATCTGTCGTTCTCGTTTTCCGAAAGAGGCGGAGATTTCAAATACCCTATCGGAGTAAACAGCACCGAATCATCTCCCGTCAGCCTTATATATCTTGCCGTGAGATATATAAGCCACAGCATATCGTCGGAGCATCTTGTGCGTATTCCCTTTTCTGTTTTTCCCGTATGCCACCAATGTGTGACATCTCCCTCTTCATACTGATGGGAAGCGCATAAAAGTATATGCTCACGTGCTGTTTCGGCAGATGAATACATCACACATATCATATCCTGAAGCTGGTCACGGAAGCCGTACGCTCCGCCGTTCTGATAAAATCCGCACCTTGCATACACACGGCAGTATAGTGCCTGATACTTTGAAAATCTGTTGAACACAACATCAAAGTTAAAATCACCCGTGTCAAGCTCGAATACATTGAGATATGCGTCAACCGCCTCCTTGCAACGTTCCAATGCTCTGTTATACTGTATCGGCACCTCTTCTGTGACACCGAGGGCGAAATAAACAGCACGTGACGACGTCGGAGGTATCTCGACAGGACATCTGACAGAGCCTGATACCCCATCGAATGCGCTTATTTTTCCGCTTGGCGAATACAAAATGCAATCACCGACATCATCGCCATAAGCGTTTACCACCCTTAAAGTGCTTTCGCTTTTTCTTGCAAAAAGCCTGCCGTTTTTGCTTGTTTTCTCACCTAAAACAAAATCGACTTTGTACGCGAGCTCACAGTATATAGATACCGTACCGTAATTGGTAAGTGTCACCATAGCGATCTTTCTTTCGTTATTTCCGTCAATAAGCACGTAAACGTCATAAAGGATGCCGTTTATGTTTCCTGTATATTTTGCCTCGTAAAATCCGAATTCCGTCTTTTCCGCCCATTCGGTAAGCCCATAGAGTCTGCCGTCCGTGTGCAGAAATATTTCCTCGCAATTTATATTCAGCACATCGTTTTCAAACCGTGTAAGCTTACCCATTCTACAGTTACCGCACCAGGTAAATCCGAGGGAGTTTTGTGTCAAAAGCGTGCCGAATGAGTCAGATGCATAAACAAAGCTCCACGGCAAGACACCTTTTCCGTTTGTTATACTTACACCGTCATTTGTCACCTTATACGCTCTGTCAGCTTCATGCTTCTTTATCACACGGACACCCGGAAGTACGTTTTTGACCGCCCTTTCGGGATAAAATGACATATCGGAAAAGAGAATTCTTTCTTCTTCCGTCATACACTCAACTGCAAAAATACCGCACTTGCGCCCCACAAGCGGCAAAACACCTGCCGTTTTAAATATTTCATAAAGACGCTTTTTGACATTTCGGTGGTATTTATCTTCCTCGCGATACAGTATTACCGTATCGTATCGGTGACCTTTAATAAGCAAATTTCTATGGGTGTAAACAACCTTCAAAAGCTTTTCTGGCGGAGTTTTCAAGATAAATTCACCCGAAAGATCAAGTGTCAATATAGGGTTATCCCCCGATATACCGTATTTCCACAATGCTTCGATGCCGGCATGTGATTTCACCTTTCTCGCGCTTTCAAATGCACGGCGGTTTAAAAGCGCACTTACTATACTCTCATCCGAATATGTGCAATGAAGCTGTGAAAGATACAGTTGATTTATACCGTTCTTATTTTTCTGTGTGAGTGAGCCTTGCGCGCTTGCCGACTTGATATCATCAATTACGCCCTGTTCACTCATACCTATCGAAGCAAGTAAAAAGAAATGCTTAATTTCTGTTTTGATAATAACAAACGGTGTTACAGGACAAATATATTCGGTATCGATTTTAGATGGCAAAAGCTCCTTATAAATCAGCTCGCTTTTATCATACGGTATTACATTGTCGGCTGATACATCGTATTCAAATGATGCTATTTTCCCCTCGCCGCATACAGCTACAGCAAAATAGACGTCGCCTCCCTTTTTATGCGACTTCTTTTTTAATATCAGTATACCGTCTTTTGTTTTTGCCGTTATAAACAGCCGTGAATAGCTTTTATGCGCACTGTATTCAGAATACGGAGCGCAAACGGGTGAAAAACAAACAAGGGATAAAGAATCATCGACAACGGCACATTCAGCAGAAAATAAATTGCGCTCGGATGACATCGTAAGCTTTGCCGAGGCAATATATTTTTCGCCGTCGCCGACAGCAAATTCTGCCAATGCACCGTCACATACACCGTCGTTTCTGCCGAGCAGATTATATTTTTTTCCATCTTTAAATACGTCAAGTGTAAGACTTCCCGCATCATCGTCCCACATCATAATGTCACCGAAGTGCAATGACACCTTGCCGTTTTTCATAACGTCACATCTTAAAAGTGAGTTTGATATTACACCTGCACTCGGCACGTTTTCACACCGAACATTTCTGTATGACGGAAGCTGAGGCTTTTCGTATATCTTCTGCGATCGATACGGCGGTGTGTCGGTAGGGATTTTTTCGGATAAAAGACAAAGGGAGCTTCCGACGTATTCATCAGAGGTAAATCTTTTAACGAAAATATCATCAAAAACGAAATTTGCAGAGGCGAGTATGCTCATCCCTATATGATGCGCCATAAAGCATTTTATGACGGCATAGCCGTCTCCTACACGGCTTTTTGTAAAGTCCACCGCTTCATAAAAGCCGTACATTCCGTATGCGCCGTACTTTTTCAGCTTTTCAAGATTTAAAAGCGGGAAAGAACCCATTGTAAGCATAAGAAATGATGAATACGGGCTTATTACAAGATCATCGGAAAGTCCCGTTTTAAGTCCGAGAGACGGCACA
The DNA here is from genome assembly GCA_045652135.1 of Eubacteriales bacterium. Taxonomy (GTDB): domain Bacteria; phylum Bacillota; class Clostridia; order Oscillospirales; family CAG-272; genus RGIG7213. The sequence continues at coordinate 8,184 of JAZRTS010000085.1, forward strand.
CCGTGTGCCTTATACTGATAGTTCATCTCCGTGTCAAATTCAAAATAGCAGGATTCAGACGTGCCGTATACGTGTTCACCGCCTTTTGACCGTGCCTTGTATGAAATTTGAGAAAGGCAGGCAAAATTAAGCGCTTCGTACAGAAGTGAGTTTTCGGGAACGGGCAAAAACAACGTCGGCATAAAATATTCAAACGCCGTACCACTCCACGAAGCAAGTCCGATGTGTCCGGACTTACTTATAAGAACCCTTGCCGTACTGCTCAATATTCCAAGATCGGTTATTCCCTTTGCCGTCGCATAGTAATCTGCACTCCTTGCCTCGCTCATATATATATCGTAGTGATTTTGACGTGTTGCGCCGTTAAACTCATCAAGTCCGATATAGAACATATTCCGTTCTTTATCGAACATACACGAAAGGTCTGTTTCATCTATCAGCTTTTCCACCCTCGGCAAAAGGGGCGACATAAAGGAAAGCTGCTTTATACCCTCTTTAAGGCATACAAGACAGCATAAAAAGTTTCCGCTGTCAACAAACGAAACAAAACCGTCAAGCGTTGAACACGTTACCGTATCATACCAATTATATAAATTACCTTTATATTTCCGAAGTTTTTCTATTGTAACAAGCGTTTTTTCACATCTGTCATAAAGTTCTTTTTCGTCAATTATTCCGAAATCGTAAACGGCAAGAAGCGAAGTAAGATAAAGCCCTATATTAGTCGGAGATGTACGCTCAGCAATGATCTTTCCTGAAGCAAACGAAACGTTATCAGGCGGTAAAAAACAGCTTTTTTCATTTACGTTATCGGCAAAATACCGCCACATATCATAAACGTACTCTTTTACCTTTTCTTTATCTTGTTCACTTACTTCTTTTTTTGCTTTTGTTCTGTGCTTTGTAAGGCCATACATAACAAACGGGTATATAACGAACAGTACACCTGTAAAATGATATATACCGTAAGGGATAAAAAGGAATAAAATACCGAAAATAAGTGAAAAAGCACCAAACAAAAGATATGACAATATACCACGAACGGACATTTTTTCGGCACTTGTCGCACTCATCCATTCCAAAAGATGCACACCGCTTATCTTATACCGCCAGACAGCGGTGATGACAGCACGAAGCGCTGTATATGCCTCTTGCGCCAATGATGCAAGATGATTTAAAAATGCAAGAAAGCCGTACCAGAACGATGACAGCGTAAAAGAATAGAACTTTCGTTTAACACCGAAAGCACCCGAAACTATACATTCAAATGATGATACGAGAAACGGAACGATTATATAAAAAAGTGAAAATACAGCACACGCGATGCATATATACCGTTCAAAAAACACAGCTGTAAGCATCGAGATAAGTGCTAAAAGAGGTGTAATATCACGGCGCACGTTATCATACAGTTTATATTTATCAAGCGGTGTCAAAGGATTTTTCACCTTGCCGTCTTTATGCTTTATATGTTTACCGCAGAAAGCAAAAAGTGTCTGTATATCTCCCCTTATCCATCTGTTCTGGCGCTTGTAGTATGATATTGCATTTGACGGCGTGCTGTCATAAAGCGTCATATCGGGTATCATTCCTGAATTCGTAAGACATCCTTCGGGAATGTCATGCGAAAGTATCTTTTCTTCAGGAAACATACCCTCTGTTGCCTTACAAAACACAGAGGTATTTATAATGCCTTTACCGCAGAATATCCCCTCATTAAATATTTCCTCGTAAATATCAAATCTTGCGTAACGGTACACCTGCACGCCGACACCCCCGCTTGTTAAAAGCGAAAAACCGTTTTTGAAAGACGATGCCAACGATGTTTCTACCGCAGGCTGTAATATGCCGTGACCGCTTACCACACGGCGCTTTTCTTCATCGTATACGGGAATATTCGCAGGATGCTCGGCACAGCGCATCATTCGTTCTGCTTCTCCCGGCGGAAGAACGGTATCGCTGTCAAGCGTTATAAGATATTTCGTACCGCATAGAATCTCTTCACTTTCATCCGAATACGTGATTATTTTGCTTTCGTGTCCGTTTAAGAACTTACAAAGTTCATACACGGCGCCCCTTTTTCTTTCAGGGGCAATAAATTTACCCTCACTTGCGGAATACTCACGCTCACGGTAAAAAAGGAAAAAGCCACCGCCGTACTTTTTACAAAGCATTTCTATCTCACGCTTAGCAAAATCAAGTATCTTCTCATCTTTTTCTCCCGTCAGCGTATCGCTGTCGGGAAGATCGGCGAGTATACCGCAAACGAGATTTTCACGTCTGTTTGAAAGATAATATTTTTCGAGTTTCGCAAAAAGCTCACTGTCTTCTCCGTCAAGAAGTGAAGTTATAACAACAGCGCATTTTATATTTTTATCAAGTTCTTCAGCCTTGATTGACGGTTTCGTTTGAGGCACGAACAGTTTCGAATAAGAGTAGTTTACAAGATATACGGAGCATTCGTAAAGCGGAAAAAGTGTCAATATATACGGAATAAGCGCAAACGTCGAAAAAGGAATAAGAGCAAGGCAAAAAAGGCATACGGCGAAAAAAAGAACAACGGTGATAATGATGGGAAAATACAATGCCTTTGCTATGGGATGCGGATCTCTTAAAAGTGTGTCGGTAATATCGCGCCCCGAAAGCTCTTTCAAGGCTTCATATTCAGTAAGATCCTTTCTTTGGGCATATTTTTTAAGATGATATCTGTACTGTGCTTTAGTTTTTTCGTCACTGATATCGTAATCACGGTATTTTAAAAGAAGCTTTTCACTCTCACTCAAAGACGAAAAGAAACGCTTGTAATCAAAAAACTCACTTTGCCTCAGAAAAGATATTACCTTTACATCGAGAGTGTCAGTGCTTCTTTTTCTGCATATTCCAAAAAGCTCTCGTATACAGCAATATATCAGCAAAGCGTAAAGATTTTCAAGTTCATCGTCAGACAGTCTTATATGGCGTATTTCCGTGTAAAATTCACGTTCCGACAGCGAATACTCATATCTTTTAAGTATTTCAGAAATATTATCAATGCGGCGTGTGTTTTTTTGAAAACCGATCTTTATCCGTTTCTTTGCATACCTTATCTTTTCACTTATAAAGTAGTAATTGTTATATATCTCCTCGCTGTAAGTACAGTTTTCTCTTATATAGGCATCCCATTTTTCAAGTCTTCGGCAAAGAGTTTTTTTCATATTCTCGCCCCTTCTTTTAATTTTACAGAAAAATTATTTCCCATCACAGTATTTTTTATACAGATGGCAAAGTGTGACAAAAAAATCACCCCCTCTGGTATACAATTAACCCAAAGGAAGTGATAAAAATGAAAACTACGGTTTTCGGAGATATACTGTTTATAATAAATTTTTCGATGGATTTCCTGTCACTGTACATAAGCGGAAAAATACTGCATTTGCAAATGAGTAAAAAGCATCTGCTTTTATCATCCGCAATAGGAGGAATATACGGTGTAGTGTCGCTTATGATAAAAGGGACTTTACCGTATATAGCACTTAACATTTCAGTTTATCTTCTTATGTGCTTTACTGCATATAAAAATATCGTTTTCTCGCAATATGTGAAGCTGTGTATTCTTTTTTATTCCGTTTCACTTTTAATGGGGGGAGCTGTCAGCGCATCGTATACGTTTATTGACAGTATTTTAGCAGATATTTCAAGCGCTGAAACGCTTATCGAAACCAGAAAGATACCTTTTTATATTTTTCTTGTAATCATTACCGTATGCGTTGCCTTAGCGTATATTACAGGCAGGATATTCACGCAAAGCAAAGATATAAAAGATGCATATATTACGGCTATTCTCGGAGAACAAAAGACAGATATGCATCTGCTTATTGACAGCGGAAACCTTTTACACGATCCGTTAAGCGGTGCGCCTGTCATACTTGTGACCAATGAAAAATTCAAAAAATTGACCGGTTGTGACGGTAAAACAGTTTTAAACTGCGAAAAACTTCTTTCAAAAATAAGATGTATACCTGCGCAAAGCGCAGGAGGAAATATAATGCTTTACGGAATAACACCTGATAAGCTATACATAGGAACCAAAAAAGAAAAAGTACCGTTGAGTGCTGTTATTGCGGTATGTGACGGCACAGATTTTGCAGAATTTGACGGAATCGTGCCCGTATGTCTTTACGAGATAACACCGGGTAAAACGAAAATTTTATGATATAGAAAGGAAATAACGGTAAAATATTATGAAGCTGACACAGTTCATAAAAAAAGTTTTCAGTATACACACGCAAGACAACGTCGTATTTTACATAAACGGCGCGCAAACACTTCCGCCGCCGTTATCCCCCGAAGAGGAAGCGGAAATACTCACACGCTTTTCAACTGATCCCGATGCTAAAAAAATACTCGTTGAGCGAAATCTACGTCTCGTCGTTTACATCGCCAAAAAATTCGAAAACACCGGGATAGGAATAGAAGACCTTATTTCGATAGGCACGATAGGACTGATAAAATCAATAAACACTTACGATCCTTGTAAAAACATAAAGCTCGCCACATATTCATCACGCTGTATAGAAAACGAAATCCTCATGTATATACGGAAGAATAATCACGTAAAGTCTGAAATGTCACTTGATGAACCGCTTAAAGTGGACTATGACGGAAACGAGCTTCTTATATGTGACATCGTGGGAAGCGATGCCGATGCAGTATCACAAAATATCGAGCAAGACGAAGAACGCGCGATGATAAAAAGAGTAGTATCTTCACTGAACGAACGCGAAAGAACGATAATTGAGCTTCGTTTCGGGCTTAACGGCACTCGTGAACTTACACAAAAAGAAACCGCGGATGCACTTGGGATATCCCAATCGTACATCTCGCGGCTTGAAAAGAAAATTATAAAACAACTCAAAGAAGAAATAGAAAGCGTTCTTTAATCTTCACTTTCATAGTGAAGTCCCCACGAATCTTTAAGCTTGCTTACAACATACATAACGTTTTTGGTGTGTATCTGATACAAATAAATATCGTTTTCAAAATTTTCAATCTCGTATATCAAAGCGTTTTCGCTTTTCCCCTCATATACTTTCTCTGTATGTCCGTCGTTATAAACTATCAGCGCGCTGTCAGCTCTCGGATAGTTTTCAATTTCAATATAAGCTTTATCACACGAAATAATTATTTTTTTGGGAAGCTTTGAGCACAGCGAACACGTAACGGTCACAATTTGCCCATCTTCCCTTTTTATGATTGCGCCGAAGGATTTATCAACACCGCTTTCGGCAAATTCGACATCGGAAATTATCGACTCTATACTTTTATTCGTGTACATTTCCGCACAAGCTAAAGCATACACACCTATATCAAGAAGCGCGCCGCCCGCTGTTTTTTTGGAAAAGAATCTGTTTTCCATATCATAAGGCTTCGTGCTTCCGAAATTGACCTGAATCAAGTTTGTTTTTCCGAATTCACCAGATATGACACGTCTGGAAAGTATTCTGTGTAAAGGCATATGGTAAACCGTCATAGCCTCTGCAATTTTGACGTCCTTCGTATTAGCACTCCACACGTTGTCATACTGATGTCCGTTTAAGGTTATTGATTTTTCACAAAGCACGTGGATACCGCGTTCTACTGCTTTGATGATATAATCGTAATGTACGTGGTGAGGCGTTGCAATATACAAAGCGTTTATTTTTTTATCATCAAAAAGCTCATCGGCGGTTTTATACGTGTGCAAAACACCGTATTTTTCTGCAAATTTTTCGCAGTTTTCCGCATTTCTGCAATACACGCCGTGTATTTGTCTGCCGGTTTTGATGAACGCTTGTGCCATATCGGATGCCGCCCAGCCGCACCCGACAAATCCCCAGACAAAATTTTGTTTCATTTTACTCTCCAAAAAAATATTTTAATAAAAAAACACTTGACAAAATCAAAAGTTTTTGGTATTATACAAGTGTTGTGCTGCTATGGCTCAGCTGGCAGAGCACATCCTTGGTAAGGATGAGGTCGACAGTTCGACTCTGTCTAGCAGCTCCAAGAAACGGCAGATTCCAGCAGGAATCTGCCGTTTTTAACTAACTCCCCCATAATAGTGGATGAAACATTACTTTGCAATATGAAATTAGCCTCAACAGCGAGTGGGGGAATTTAATTTCACTTGATACGACAGCATCAAATTTCACAATCCACGAAGCGAATTATTTCACCGTAAGTGAAAACAAACGATTTCACTAAAATCTACAAAGGTTCGAATTCATACATAAAAACGTCAAAAAATCTCTTCTATAGTGCACAGCTATGAAAATCGTCGTTTACGCTGGTTACCATACGGAAGTTTATTGGCAATAGTATAGTATAATCTGTGGGCAAGACGGACAGAAGCAGAATATCTGCAACTGTCCGTCTTGCATTTTCTGCCTTTTTCAGGTTGCTGATAACTTCCTCATATGCGTAAAGTATATATCAATCTGCTGTGTAGCAGATTGACAATGCTTTGCGCTTTTTGTGTATCACAATTTTGGATAATCTCTGGGGTAAGCGTTTCGATGTTAATGCACTTTTTTACACGGGTTACGAATTGCTCAATATTGCTCACGGATACTTTCAAGTGCTCGATCTGCTTTCCACTAGCGAAAACCTTTCGATTATATTGCGTTGCTCCTCGTTATACCCTTCGGAGAGTATACGGAACTACTCGTTAATAATACGACCAAGGGCGTTGTCTTCATACAACTTTTTGAACAATGAACTGAGTTCTGTATTGCGTTTGGTCAATCACGCCATCTCTGCCATTTTGCTGTTCATTTCCTTTAGACTTTGAGCAGAGCTTTTCTTGTTGACATTTTAGAGTAGTATATAGTGGTTTTTGTTATCTTTTCAAAAACCATTTTTTTTAGTTAATTCGCTTATTTTATCCGCCACCTCTTTAAGAATAGGATGTTCAGGAACTAAAATTACTCGTGCGATCTCAAGCATTTCCTTATATATTTCCACAGCATTTATGTAATCTTCGATAATTTCATATGCTCTGGCAAGACTACGATTCTTTTCCATGCGACTAAAGGAAAACCTTGTCAATGTGTTCTTTGATTTCTCCATCGCAATCTTTAGATATTCAACAGCTTGTGCATCGTTGATTGCAATAAAATAATCTCCTAACGAAAAATATATAGATGATTGATCTCCATCACGATTGGGTTGATTATCAAACCATTCCTTTGCTCTAAATAAATACTCTTTTGCTGCATCGTAGTCCTTTTTCTCAATCAAAACACGCCCTAAATTCATATATAAAGCATTGCTGCTCTTTTCAAGCAACCGAGAAAGATTGTCGTTCACACCATTGGAAGTTATGCGTACTATTTCCTCAAAAGATCCTCGGTAATAGAGTTCTGCTTTATTTAGCAATTCAATATTGCGCTCTTGATTTCTATATATTCTATAGTAAGTGCTTCCTATTTCGCGGATACAGTGTGTATATTCATTCGCACAATTCAAATTTAAATTTCTCTTTAAAATCGGATAAGCCCTATCCTCCAACCAAAGCTTTGCGTCGCTAAAATTACCATTCCATAAATGAAGCCACCCGATTTTAAAAAACACCTTTCCGCAAATCTCTGTATCCACTTTTGACTGCTTTATCAAATAATCGTATAATTCGTTAAGATATCTAATGCCATCGTCGTAATTTGCCACAAAAATATATGCGTGCACCATTCCGTAATACAAATCAAATGTTTCATCATTGCATAACGGTATTTTATTGATTACATTTTGGCAACATGCATACATTATTTGCTTTGTTGTGAATGATGCATTCCAATGACGTTCTTCTTCCACGGTTTCGAGGTATGAATTTAGGAAATCTTTGCAGTTTTCAAAAGTTACCGGCAATTCGTGAGCAACAACTTCATATATAATTGGATGAAGGCTAACTATTTTATTTTTGGCATCATATTGTATCCAACTCTTCTTCTGTAATGAAGTCTTGAAATTATAACTATCCCCACACCACACTTTGAAATATTGCTCTGCTATTCCCTGCTTTGGCATAAGAGACATATATCTCAAGAACTGTTGTTCTTCAGATGAAAGTTTCACCATATGAAAAATTCTTCTTATATAGTCAAAGCCAAATTGTTCTTCATTATTGCGAATCAGTTGTGCATTTGACAATTCGCTAAACCCATTTTGTCTCAATTTCACAACCATTTCAGATAAGTCAATGTTTGCTTCTTCCATATATTGAGCAATCAATTCAAGTGTCAAAGTATGTCTATTTGTCAACTCAAACAACTCTGGAAACGCATCGTCATTCTTATCAATATATATATATTCAGGATTACAATAGCCAATAAATACGTCTTTCAAAGCATCGTCATCTTCGATTTCGTTGATCAAAACAATACAATATCTCCTCCTTTCTTGTTCCATCCTTGTAGTAAACAATATTTTGTAGGTACCTTTATACACAAATTTCGCAAGATAATCATCAAACGTAGTATCATAATTATCGACAATTATCAATGTTCTTTCGGAAGATATTTCACTCAGAATATCCAATTTTTCTTTTGCGTATTCCTCATCCGATTGTAATGTGTTATCCAATTTTGTTTTTCTGCAAAGTCCCTCAATCATTAAAGCGTTATCGTCTGCAATCAAACTTACAAGAGATCCATCATACCGTATCCAAACAATAGTATCATAGTCTTTCTTGTATCTTTTAGCGTATTGCTTAGCAATTTCTGATTTGCCTATGCCACCCATACCTTTGAGAAAAACTATTCGTTCGTCCGATGAAAATTTTTCGTGTATATGTGAAATAACATCATCCCTGCCATAGAAGTTTGTAGAAACTTGAATTCTTGATGGAAGTAATTTATAAGCAACTTTTTCTTCATTTTTGTTTTCTGGAATATCCTGAAAAGGCTTTCCCAAACTCCTACATATATCTTTTGCTAAATCTTTTATTCTTTCGTCCAACGGCAGTATTGTAGCATCAATATAGTGAGTCGTAGATAATTCCAATTCCACTTCATCCGACAGTTGAGATTCTTCTATCATGAAAGGTTTCACCATTTTGCCCTTCTTTAGTGCATACAATAATTCTTTTGACACCTCTGGTGATGAAGCAGATAATTTACTTTGAACAAATACAACAAACTGAGAATTTTTAATCGCCTCAGCAATATCTTTGCGGAAGTTTTCTCCTGCTCGTATTTCTTCCGTGCAAATCCAGCATGAAATACCATATAAATTAGTTAGATGATTTACAATTTTATCCGCTATTTGCTGATCCTTGAATGAAAAACTAATAAAAACATCGTGTGTCATTTGACATCCCTCCAATTTATATTTTTGTTCAATCGATATTTTTTCTTTTATTCCGTAGCATGAACTTAAACTTATTAAGCAACTTTTTCCACTTTGCGAAAACTAATAGGATTAGCCATTTCCCAGCACAAACACAGTATACCTTTTCACATTAGTTATTTCTGTTGTTGCCACTTTCACTTTCAATGTAGGAAACACACCCGCCAAAGGTAGTTACCACCATAACAAATGCGAGAATAAAGCTAGTCAATCGATTTGTTCTTTTCATAGTTAGTCTCATCTAATGTGGAAATTTCATGAAATAATACCACCCATGATATATTATAGTATATTACCCATAAAAAATCAAACCAAATTCTTTCAAATGAAGTTTTTTCGTTTTTTAAGTTTTTTTCAAAAATGATAGCATATGCTTGTTTAAGACATCTCCAAAACATCATGGTAATAAACATAGAAGAAACCATCACTGGCTTATAGTTCATGATGGAGTTTTCTTGTCCCATTCAGTTCGTGTCATTTCTCTGATAAGAACATCGCACTTTTTTGTCAAGCGTTTTCTTTGTTTCATCCGTCTCAAATTTTGGAGAGTGAAGCAAAAAGAAAATCCATCACAGACTTTTTGTCTATGATCGATTTCTTTGTTCGGCACTATCAATCGGCTGTTTAGTAAACTTCCTTGTGATAACGAGCCTTTCCGACGTTTTTTATTTTATTAAACATTGAATCGGAACAGCGTAACATCGCCGTCTTTCATAACGTATTCTTTACCTTCACTGCGAATAAGTCCTTTTTCGCGGGCTGTCGTCATATTCTTTCCGCAAGCAACGAGATCATCAAATCCGACGATTTCAGCTCTTATAAAACCACGCTCAAAGTCTGAATGTATCTTGCCTGCAGCTCCGGGCGCTTTTGTACCGTTTTTGATCGTCCACGCGCGTACCTCCTGAGGTCCTGCCGTTAAGAAGCTGATAAGACCAAGAAGCTTGTAGCTCGCCTTTATGAGTCTGTCAAGACCGCTTTGCCCCATTCCGAGTTCTTCCAAAAATGCTTTAGCTTCCTCATCGTCAAGAGCTGCAATTTCAAATTCAAGCGAAGCGCAAACAGGGATAATTTCAGAATTTTCGCTCTCTGCAAACTCCTTGAGCGCCATATAGTTTTTGTTGTCAAGCGGCTCACCGGCGACTTCATCCTCGGACACATTTGCCGCATATATAACGGGCTTAGCGGAAAGCAGAGGAAGTGTTGCCATTATTTCCTTTTCATCGTCTGTCATTTCGATACAGCGCGCTGTCTTACCTTCGTCGAGATGCACTGCAAGCTTTTTGAGAAATTCTATTTCGGGAAGTATGGACTTGTCCGCCTTAAGGAGCTTTTCATCCTTGTCAATTCTCTTTTGCACTATTTCCATATCGGACAAAATAAGCTCTGTATTTATCGTTTCAACGTCACGAAGTGAGTTAACATCACCCTCGACGTGTATAATATTTTCATTTTCAAAACAACGCACAACGTGAACGACTGCGTCAACCTCTCTTATGTGCGACAAAAATTTGTTTCCAAGACCCTCGCCGTGCGATGCACCCTTTACAAGACCTGCAATATCAACAAATTCGATAACAGCGGGCGTGTACTTCTGCGGATTGTACATTTCCGCAAGCACATCAAGACGGTAATCGGGAACGGGAACGACACCGACATTGGGCTCTATCGTACAGAATGGATAGTTAGCGCATTCTGCCCCTGCCTTTGTTATTGCGTTAAACAAAGTACTCTTACCTACGTTCGGAAGTCCTACTATACCAAGTTTCATAATTTATTTCCTCATCATATCAATATTTAACATTTTGATTATATCACCGCACATTAAAAATGTCAACCCTTTCGACGGTATAAGCGAGCGAAAGGGTTGTAATAATTTATATATCAAACACAATACATTATTTTACTTCAAGCCATTCATCGTATGAAACAAATTCATATTCAATGTCTCCCGGAGTGTTGACGTAATAGTACAAATCAAAGACGTATGTGTGTCCCGGTACAGAAAAATACCGAGCATACGGTAATATAGGCATTACTATTTTCATTTCACCTTCGGAAATTTTTTGAGAAAGATATTCCATCCTTTCGTCGTCCACGGCGCGTGCTACACTATGCACGTATCCAAGAAAAATAACAAACACCGCAACAATGACCGCCAAAAAGACAGTTATCGTTTTAATCTCTTTTTCGCTCAAAGCATATTTTGCAATTCTGATAACTGCCACGACGGTTAAAGCGTACCCGAAAAACAGACATCTTGCTCCAACGGGAAACACGGGAAGCAAAACGCCAAATGCCATCAAAGCAAAAACAATATCACCTAAAATTCTGTTCCTTTCTTCTACCTTCGTCACACACTTAAAAACAGTTATAAAAACACACACAAAATACAGAACGCATACGAGAATAAATAATACGTACAAAACAGGTGACTTAACATCAGACAAGTCAATAAATCTTAAAAATATTCCGAGCAAGGTAGTAGCACCAAGAACAGAAATACGGAGAATTGACATTTTTCCATTTTTCTTCATAAGTAAAATACAGAGTAATGTCAAACAAGCGGTAAGCGTCACACTTCTCACAAAATACCCTGTTATCTTGTAGGAATTGTCAAGACATACAGATACCAGATCACCTATATTTAATATCGGCAAATATCTGTATCCATCCATTTTGTCAGCAACACCGAGTATTCTCGGACCCAAAAACATCGCGGCTGCTCCGAGCACCGTCGAAATCAAAAAAATTCTCTCTGTATTTCTCGTACTGTCCTTTGCAAAAAATATCTTGTACAAAAGCATTGAGAGCGCAATAAGGCAGTTAATTACCGTATTATGTTCTGCAAACAGCTGCATTAAAAATCCAAGCATAAATACCAGGAAATATATGCCTTTGCAATTTATTTTTCGTTCCATCAGAAAAACAAGCAAGAACAAAAGAGAAGTCGGAACGGCATAATTGTAAAACGATGCAGCCGAGGTATATATCTGTCTGAAAATATTAGTATCAAGTGTTAAGAAAAGAAATAAGCTCAACACCAGAAACGACTTGTTTTTCCCAACCAAAAACGATGACAAAACAAACAGCATCACGGAAATGATGCAACCTGCCGTTATTCGCAGAACCGGATGCGACATCAGAAAATATATACAAAAATTTCCACCGAACCTGCCATTACCGTAATAAAGAGAATTTTCAAAAGCATTTACCAGTGTGCCTGTACCCTCATGTTTAAAAAAAACATCGTCATTAAGATCCGGGGCTTTTATCATCAAAAAAACAAAGCCGGCAAGGACGATAAAAATACACAGCCATATCAAAATATTAACAGCATTTTTTCTGAACATGACGTAAAATCCACCTTTCAAACATATACAGTTATTTTAACATATAATATTATTTTTTTCAAGTAAGGTAAAAAATTGTTTACAATACAAAAATACCGTTGACAAGTGTAATTTTATCAGATATACTTGTGATGTATCCAGACTTTGAAAGGTATCGTTATGAAAAATCGTGATAAAGTATCTGTAATAATTCCCGTTTACAACAGAAGTGAATACATATACGACTGTATGGATTCCCTTTTCCGTCAGACGTATGAAAATTTCGAGGTAATAATAGTTGATGACGGTTCAACCGACGGGACTGTTGAAATATGCAAAAAGCTCGCCGAGAATGACAGCAGAATAAAATTTTTTGAACAAAACCACGCGGGTGTATCAGCTGCGCGCAACTGCGCCTTGGGTTATGCCACAGGTGAGTACGTTTTCTTCCTCGACAGCGATGATATGATATACCCCTTAATGCTTGAAACACTTGTTAAAGAAATGAAAAAGCACGGCGCCGCCATCGGCGCGTGCAACGTTTTCAGCGTGTACGACAACGATTGGGAAAAGCTGAAGGAAAAATTAAATGAAACGCCGACACCGTGCGAAGCAGTTTACAAAAACAATGCTGAAACAGTTGATATAATGTTCGGCGGTATATCACCGCTTTCGTGTATCGGCGGTGTTATGATGAAACGTGAGCTCATAGGCGATACGAGATTTTCAAAAGACCTTTTTATAGGTGAGGATTTTTGGTTTATCTATGAAAACGTCATAAAAAATGCCGACAGCGTATTTTTGACGAAAAAATGGTACTTCGTGAGACTTCACGAAAATAACAGCTCAAACGACTATTCGTTCAATGGCTTTATGACACGCTTTGAAAGACGACGCCGAGTTTGGGAAAGTGAAGCAAAATTCGGAAGGAACGACAACTGTAACAAGCAAAAACTTGACGGTTTCAACTGTTTTATACGTTGCTTCGAGCAGAATGAACCTGATAGTGCCGACGTAAAAAAGATGCGAAAAGTACTTAAAACATACAAAAAAGATATTTTGCCGGCACTTTCCTTAAAGCAAGGAATTGCATACCGTATGTATATCTGCGCACCGAAGCTTATAAAATTCATTCTCAAGCGTAAAAGCAAATAAAACAAAATATCACCTGCGATATCCGCAGGTGATATTTCTTTTATCTTAATTCGTTTCTCTTTATTTTTCCGCTTATAGTCTTGGGAAGCGATTCCATAAACTGAACGACTCTGGGATACTTGTAAGGCGCCGTATGCTCCTTGACATAAGTCTGTATCTCCTTTTTCAGTTCATCAGTTCCCTCTTTGCCCTTTACAAGCACGATCGATGCCTTTATTGCCTGACCTCTTATCGGGTCGGGTACTGCAGTTACCGCACATTCAAGGACATACGGAAGCTCCATTATAACACTTTCTATCTCAAACGGGCCTATGCGGTAGCCTGAAGACTTGATAACGTCATCGGTTCTTCCGACGTACCAGAAATATCCGTCTTCATCACGCCAAGCGGTGTCACCCGTATGATAAAGTCCGTCATACCACACCTCGTTTGTCTTTTCTTCATTGAGATAATATCCCTTGAAAAGACCGCAGGGAATATGCTTATCCGTGTGTATAACGATTTCTCCGGTTTCACCGTCGGGAAGTGATTTTCCGTTTTCATCAACGATGTCAACATCGTATTGCGGACTCGGACGTCCCATAGCTCCGGGTTTGGGTGTCGTGCCGACAAGATTACAAACACTGAGAGTTGTTTCCGTCTGGCCAAAACCTTCCATAATTGTAAGCCCCGTGGCTTTATGCCACTGTTCGAACACTTCGGCGTTAAGCGCTTCGCCTGCTGTTGTTGAATACTCTATACTTGAAAGGTCGAACTTTGAAAGATCTTCCTTGATGAAGAAGCGATACATTGTAGGCGGTGCGCAGAACGTTGTTATGTTATATTTTGCAAACATCGGCAGTATCTCGTTTGCATCGAATCTGTCAAAATCATATGTAAATATTGCCGCTTCGCAAAGCCACTGACCGTAAAGCTTACCCCAGACAGCCTTGCCCCAGCCTGTATCTGAAATCGTAAAGTGCAAGCCTTCGGGGTTGACATTGTGCCAATATCTTGCGGTTATATAGTGGCCGATTGCATATCTGAAGTCGTGAATTGCTATTTTCGGATATCCCGTTGTACCTGATGTAAAGTACATAAGCATCGGATCAAATCCGCAGGCAGAATCTGCCGTTCTTTCATATACGTCCGACATTTTTTCGAAGCCCTCGTTGAAATCGAGCCAGCCTTCTTTTTTCTCACCGACAATTATCTTGATAAGCTCGGGAGCCGTTGTTTGTGATGCCATTTCTGCTTGGTGTGCAACATCTCCGTCAGATGTACAAACGATAGCGTTGACGTTTGCCGCCTTATATCTGTACTCAAAATCATGCTGCATAAGCTGGTTTGTTGCAGGAATTGCAACTGCACCTATCTTATGAAGTGCAAGTATCGAGAACCAGAACTGATAATGACGCTTTAAAACGAGCATTACACGGTCGCCCTTTTTTATTCCGAGTGATTCGAAATAGTTTGCCGTCATAGCGGAATACTTTTTCATATCGGCAAACGTAAAGCGTCTTTCCGTCTTGTCATTTGATATGTGAAGCATCGCAAGCTTATCGGGAGCTTTGTCGGCTACTGCATCCACCGTATCGAATGCGAAATTATATTTATCCTCGTTCTTGAAGGAAATTGACTGTAAAACACCGTTTTCGTCACACACCGTATCGATAAAGTCAGCAGCAACGCTTGTTTTATGTGCATCACGGCGAGCCTTACGCTGTGAAACGATCTGCTCAAATTTATCCTTTTCTTCCTTCTGCTCTGTACCCTTGAGAACTATAGCATAGAACTTTGTTCCCTCGGGATCCAGCGCCACCATTCCGTGGGGAGCTGAAGAATTATAATATATGGAATCACCTGCACCGAGTATCTCGGTATGGTTTCCTATCTGCACCTTCATTCTGCCAGAGATGACTATGTCAAGCTCCTGCCCTGCGTGTGTGGACATTTTTATAGGCTTATCGGCATCAGCTTCCGAATAAGGCATTTCAACCATAAACGGTTCTGCCGTTTTCTGCTTGAACAGCGGAGCCATATTCAAGTATTTGAATCCTGCACGTCTTGTTATAGGAAGTCCCTCTCCGCTTCTTGTAAGAGTATAATTTGAAAGTGTGGGACTTTCGCCTTTTATAAGATCAGTGGGATCTACATTGAGGTTATTCGCACATTTGTATATAAATGTGAAGCTGAAGTCCTGCTCACCCGATTCATATTTCAAGTAATTTTCAAGTGTAATTCCTGTCTTCGCCGCCATATCTTCTGCAGATATGCCCATGATCTCACGCAAAGTTTTAATTCTCTGCGCAACGGCTGAAAGTTGTGTTTTCAAATCTGTTTTTTCCATTTTTTCTCTACCTTTCCGAAAGATTTGATTATCGCTTTCTGCGTTCAAAGCGGCGTAGAAACAAAAAACGCCTCAAAGCCCCTTAATGACCTTGAGACGGAATGATCCGCGGTACCACTCAACTTGCATAAACATGCCACTTCAGACTCATCACAAAGCCCTTTGCCTTAACGCGGCTTCACGTGAGAAGCTACTGCTTTCACCTCTCCCACTCAGAAATGATGTGGCACAATGAAATCAATTTTATCGGCTTACACCTGCCGCCGACTCTCTGCAAAAATTTTTTCCTGCCGTTTTCTTCACAGTGTTTATATGCGTATATGATACACCGCAAAACCGATTTTGTCAATAGTTTTTTTCATTTTTCTTCCCTTATTTTGTAAAAAGATAATTAACGGCTGTCCCTCATGATGTCATCAGGACAGCCGTTATTATTGATCTACTGTTTGGATATAATATCCGCCATAAGAGTTAAATCATCATCTGTGATCTCGCCGTCATTGTTCAAGTCTGCCGCATAGCTGTAAGGCAAATGCTCAAACAAACCGTTTTGAAGTTTTTTGAGTCTTAAATAATCAACTCCGTTTATTATACCGTCGGAATTGAGGTCGCCCTCAACGATAACAAGAACCATATCGTAGCGTATACCGTCAACAACAAATTTCACGGGTACAGCATTTTTCAGTTCAAACGCATCTATGCTGCATCCGTTATTGAGCTGTGAAAGCACATCATTCGGTGTCGTGCCAAGCGGTACTCTTATGATTTTTCCAATTTTGGAATCTTCTATGACAAGTGATGAGCCTTCGTTAACTTTTATAACAAATGCACTTGTATCATACGCCGTATATTCTGCGCACAGCACATTCTGCCCCGATGAAGTAACGGCGTATACAGAAATCACGTTTATACCCTCGGTAAGCTCCTCTGATGCAACTGAAAATGAATACGTATTGTACCCAGTGCATCCGGGCATAAACTGCACGATATCAGCAACAATAGAGCTGTCTGATGAAATATTTGCGTCTTTGAGTTCTCCTTTATTTACACTGTACTTAAAGGATGTAACCTGTTCACTTCCCGCATACCAGCCTTTGATGACACTTGTATCTGTCACCGTTTCCTTAACAGGCCCATTATAGTGCGTTGTCACACCTATCATGTCGGCGCCTGCTGCCCAGGACTGTGATGCGCTTGCATTTTCATCAAGCTTGCCCTTGAATTTCTTGACCTGCTCCTTCAGAATATCGATATAAAGTGTACCGAACGTTTCAGACGGCTCAATATCCTTACTTACCTCAAGTGAATTCTGTTCACCCGTTGTCCATTCGTTGAATGATACGACAAGGGCTATTTTCGTTCCTATATCATTTGCTCTTTGCCATTGTTTTCGGAATGTTTCGCCGTTGTTTCTCTCACCTGCAGGGATATATCCTGACTGTCCGGGGGAGTTCTGCGGACGGTATGATGCAACAACAGTCATACATTCGGGCACACCGTCCTTGACCATATACGTCTGCGCTACACGTTCTTCCCAGCTCCAATGCATGTATGAGCGATATGTGTCTTCATCGTAAAGATTGCCCTGCTGACCTACGAAGCCCGTTACCCAACGCTCCGTAAATCTCTTGTACGGGTCGGAATAAGGCGCTGTCACACCGTCGCCTATAAACGAAGGTGTTGCCGCGTAACAAAGGAGAAGCGGTTTATCTTCATAATAGAAGTACATTTCGTTATACTTGGGGTTTGCTATGTATGTATTGTATATCTGGTTATTCTTTCTCAACATCGAGCCGTCTGTAAATGCACCCGTTCCGATGTGTCCGGGTCCTGTCATAATACATATTTTGGGTGCATTTTCAACAGTTGCAAAAACTTCAAAAACAGCCGTTGTTGCTTCTTCTATCATTTTGAAATCGGGACGTGCATCAGCCATTGTTTCGGGGATATATCCGACATTGTTCGACCAGTCAACAACAATAAAATCAACGCCTGCATCAGCAAGCCATATGGCATGCTGTCTTATAACATCTCTGTCATCAGATACATAAGGGCCAAGTAAAGGTATATCCCATGTGGATCCTTCGCCCCAGTTGGAATTCGGATATCTCCACGTTGTATAAGCTACACCGACGAGTCTTTCGTCCCGGGGTGCTTTGGGATAAACTCCAACACCTGTTTGGTCGCACTGAACATCGTCGTAGTTGAATACTACACGCTCATAAAGCGCATATCGGCTTTCGTAATACTGAAGCGCAGTTGATGCATCCACATCTGTCGGATATATAACAAAAAGTCCGTTGTTTTCTTGCTTTTTATATCCTATAAACGAAGCAAATTCATCAACGCAAACGAAATAGACCCCCTCATATTTTACGGGCATTCCTGCCGTTGTCTTTGTGCCGTTTACACTTACTGTATTTTCACCGAACGTATATGCAATATCCGTTGTGCCCTTCGAAAGCACGATGCCCGTCATTGTTTCGGTATACGTAAGTCCCACAGCATCAGCAAGAATGTTTGCGGGCAGATAATAACCGCCTGCATATTCAAAGCAGCTTGCCTTTTGAGAGGGTGAAAGGTCATATTTTTTAACGCCTGCAAAGCAATACGTTTTATCTTTTGCGTATGCAATAATACGTTTGTCGGTTGACATTTCCACTTCCCTGTCAAGCGTAAGCGACATACCTGCTATGTAACCGTTTACGGAATTCACCATAGCACGGCAGTATCCGCTTGAGGCAAGTGTCGAGGAGGCTCTGTACTGCTTAGATGAATTACTTCCGTATCTGAACGTAATTCTTCTGGATGTTATATTTGTGGCTCTTGCAACAAGTGTTTTTGATACGGTATCAGATGAAACGTAATAGCGTATCTCGCTTGCGGAGGAACCGTCATCCTCAACGTGAAGCACAGCACCGTCACGGAAAGAAACGGGGAGATTTGACACGGTAACGCTTGCATTACTTCCGTTGACATAAAATGTTATCTGAGAATTTTTACAAAACGCCCACAAGCCTGACTTTGACGAATTGTACACAGCGGTATTTGAGCTTGCACGCACACCGACGCCGATACCGCTTGATGATGAGGTAGACGATGTTGAATCGTGCTTTATTTTTACTGAAAATGTGTATCCGTCGCCGCTTGTATTTTCATTTACTCCGACAGAATCGTAATTACTGCTTGTCGCATAAAGTCCCGATGAACTCTGCCGAAAAACATCGCCGGGATTAAATTTAAGTGTTGTGTCGGACTTCAGGGAGTCAAGCGAAGATGACGTAAAATCATAGCTGTATACAACACCGTCAGGCGTTGCGCTTACCGCTTCGAAATTATAATTTTCAGGCAAAGTAAGCGTTCCGCTTTCAATGGCGGGAAGTGTGTCATCAGCACTTTCATCACCGCTTGTGCAACCGAAAAGAGTTCCTGCCAAAAGGACGGCTGAAAGAATGAGAGATGCGAAACGTAGCTTCTTTCTGCTACCTCTTTTTCTGTTGCCGTAATTGATTTCTTTGCTTCTCATTTTCAAACCTCCTTTGTCCGAATTCTTTATTTTACCCATGTAGGGTGAAGCAACTTATTTGATATAGTCAAACTCAAAATCGTAAAGATTTACTGTGTCTCCGTCCTTTACTCCACCTGCTTCCATTTGTTCAAATATTCCGTTTTTACGGAGCATTCTGTCAAAGTACGCCATTGATTCGGCATCGCTGAAATTGATTCTGCCCATGAGCTTGTACAGCCATTTACCCTCGACATAATAGACACCGTCTTCGTATTTCACCGTTACGGTCTTGTCGTCTTCCTCTTCAAGCTCAACTTCCTCATTCGTTTCCGCTTCGTAAAGCGTAAGAGGGGGAAGCTTTTCAAGTGCATTTGAGGTCATTGCTATCATCTTGTCAAGATTAAGTCCGCTTACAGCCGAAACATAAACAAGCCCCCAGCCGTTTTCCTTGACGAATTTTTCAAATTCCTTGACGTATTCCGCATCAAAATCAAGCATATCAGATTTATTTGCGGCGATGAGCTGAGGACGGCGCGCAAGCTCATCACTGTATTTTGCAAGCTCGTTATTTATAAGCTTTATGTCTTCTATTGCATCTCTGCCCTCGCACTGGGAAATATCCACAACGTGTATGAGCATACGGCATCTGTCAACGTGACGCAAAAATGCGTGGCCAAGGCCTGCGCCGTCTGATGCGCCCTCGATAAGACCCGGAATATCCGCCGCAACAAAGCCCTTTTCATCGTGTGTCTTTACGATTCCGAGGCTCGGTGACAAAGTTGTGAAGTGATAATTTGCAATTTTGGGGTGTGCGGCACTTATTCTTGAAAGTATAGACGATTTACCTACATTGGGAAGACCGATAAGTCCGACATCGGCAAGCATTTTAAGCTCAAGCACAACTTCCTTTTCTTCGCCGTCAATTCCGTTTTTGGCAAATCTCGGTATCTGCCGTGTGGGTGTGGCAAAATGCTTGTTGCCCCAACCGCCTTTACCGCCTTTAAGACATATAAAGTCACCGCCTGCGCCCATGTCGTGAATAATTCTTCCGCTTTCCGCATCCTTGATAAGCGTGCCGGGGGGAACTTGAATGACCATATCCGCACCGTTTTTACCGTGGAATTTATCACCCTTGCCGTCGCCGCCGTTTTCGGCAACAAACTTCTTTCTGTAACGGAATGCAAGAAGTGTGTTTACACCTTCGTCAACCGTAAATACAACGTTTCCGCCTCGTCCGCCGTCACCGCCGTCGGGGCCGCCCTTTGCGACGTATTTTTCTCGTCTGAAGGAAACACAGCCGTTTCCTCCGTTACCTGCTTTTATATAAATTTTAACGTAATCTATTAACATTTTATCCCTTTGAATTTATCGGAGCATTCCGAAAAATTCCTCCTCCGATATTATCTTTATTCCCAGGCTCTGCGCCTTTGTAAGCTTGCTTCCCGCTTCTTCGCCCGCAAGCACGTACGTTGTCTTTTTAGACACTGATGATGATGTTTTTCCGCCGTTTTGCTCAATTATCGCTTCGGCTTCCGAACGTTTGAGTGTCGGAAGTGTTCCCGTAAGCACGAACACACAGCCGTCAAATATACCGCCCTGCGCCTTCAGCTGACACGTTGATACAACGCCCGACTCTTTAAGGCTGTCAACAAGCACACGTGTGCCGCTGTTGGCAAAAAATTCTTCAACGCATTTTGCGGTAATGGCACCGAAATCTTCTATTTTTTCAATGTCCTCGGCTTTTGCCAAAAACAGCTTTTCAATATCTCCGTACTGTCCGGCAAGTGCCTTTGCTGCCTTTTGTCCGACATTTCTGATACCGAGCGCAAACATAAGGCGTTCAAGTCCCGCACTCTTTGATCTGTCTATCGCATCGATAAGATTTTTAGCTGACTTTTCGCCCATTCTTTCAAGAGGCGCTACATCATTGACATTCAATTTATAAAGATCGGCTGCGTTTTTGATCAGTCCCGAATCTATCAGAAGATGAACAACTGCAGGACCGAGTCCGTCAATATTCATCGCATCACGAGATGCAAAATGTATTATATTTCTTGCAACCTGTGCAGGACAAAGCGCATTTGTACAGCGTGTTGCCGCTTCCTCGTCTCTGGTGACAGCACCGCCGCAAGAAGGACAAATTTTCGGCATTTCGTAAGGAATTGCATCTGCTTTACGCTTTGATGTATCGACTCCGCCGACCTCGGGGATTATATCCCCTGCTTTTCTTACAAGTACCGTATCGCCGATGCGTATGTCACGCTTTGCAATATAATCGGCATTGTGGAGCGTTGCACGGCTGACTGTCGTACCTGCAAGTCTTACGGGGGACAGCACCGCATTCGGTGTCAATACTCCCGTTCGTCCGACCTGAACGATTATATCAAGCAATTCCGTATATTTTTCCTCAGGTGGAAATTTATACGCAACAGCCCATTTTGGGGTACTTATATTTTCACCTATATCAACTCGCTGTGAAAGGCTGTCGACCTTAATTACAACACCGTCAATATCGTATTGCAGTTCCCCTCTGGATGCACCTATCTCGTTTATCATCTGTATGATACCCTCGGCATCGTTTACGCATTTTCTCGGTGCGACCGTGTGGAAACCGAGACGCGCAAGGTACTCAAGAGATTCTGTGTGTGAAGTGAATTCCGCACCCTCTGCGCCCTGAATATTGAAAACAAGTATGTCAAGCTTTCTCTGTGCCGTCACGGACGGATCAAGCTGGCGAAGAGAGCCTGCCGCCGCATTTCTCGGATTGGCAAATGTTGCTTCTTCGTTTTCCTCACGTATACGGTTAAGCTCCTCAAAGCTTTTTCTCGGCATATATACCTCGCCCCTTACCTCAAGATACGGGGGGGCATTTTCTATTTTCATAGGAACGGTATATATCGTTTTTAAATTTCCCGTAACGTCTTCCCCTACTTCTCCGTCGCCTCGCGTTGCACCTCTTACGAAAATGCCGTTTTCGTAAACAAGCGACACAGAAAGACCGTCTATTTTTGCTTCGACAGAAAATACGGCATCGGGGTGTACATCTTTTATTTTTCTTACGAAATCATATACTTCGTCTTCAGAAAAAACGTCCTGAAGCGAGCCCATCTTATATCTGTGCGTGACCTTTTCAAATTTGTCAAGCACGCGGCCGCCTACACGCTGTGTCGGTGAATCAGACCTTACAAATTCGGGATGGTCGGCTTCAAGCTTTTTCAGTTTTTCAAACAGCCTGTCGTATTCGTAGTCACTCACCTCAGGCGAGTCCATTGTATAATACAGATACGCATATCTGTTCAATTCTTCAACAAGGCTATCTATTTCTGTTTTTATTTTATTCATAAATAAGCATCACCGTTTTTTCTTTTTACTATATCATAATTTTTTTTAAAATATTGCGTCACTTTATTTTATTTACATTTTATCTTTTAAATGTTAACAGCATATTATATTTCATATTAAATGAAATATACGGATTGACAAAAAGGAAAATGTGAGTGTATAATATTTAAAAGCAACATTACCGTTTGAAAGGAAAATATTTATGTCAAGGATATACACTTCAGCTGATGAACTTATAGGAAAAACCCCTCTGCTTCAGCTTAAAAATGCAGAAAAGAAATTGAAGCTTTCCGCCACCGTTTTGGCAAAGCTTGAATATCTTAACCCGGCAGGATCGGTCAAAGACCGTGTCGCACTTTCAATGATAAACGATGCGGAAAAGCGTGGAATATTAACTCCGTCAAGCGTAATTATTGAGCCTACAAGCGGCAACACGGGAATAGGACTTGCTATGGTCTGTGCGGCAAGAAATTACAGACTTATCATCGTTATGCCCGATTCAATGTCAGTTGAACGCAGACAGCTTATGACCGCTTACGGGGCTGAGCTTGTACTGACAGACGGCTCACTCGGTATGGCAGGCGCAATAAAAAAAGCCGAGGAGCTTTCACGTGAAATCCCAAACAGTATTATTGCAGGACAGTTCACAAACCCCGCAAATCCCAAAATACATTTTGAAACAACAGGTCCCGAAATATATGACGACACAGACGGAAATGTAGATATTTTCGTTGCAGGTGTCGGCACGGGCGGAACGATAAGCGGTGTCGGTGAATATTTGAAATCGAAAAATCCCGATATAAAAATTGTCGGTGTTGAGCCTGCACAAAGCGCTGTGCTTTCGGGTGGCAAAGCGGGTGCACACGGCTTACAGGGTATCGGTGCTGGATTTATACCCGAGGTACTTAACACCGAGGTCATCGATGAAGTTATCACAGTTACAAACGAAGAAGCCTATGAAGCCGGCAGACTTATCGGCAAAAGCGAGGGCGTACTTGTCGGTATTTCCTCGGGCGCTGCCGCACATGCCGCATTCACTCTTGCAAAACGCCCCGAAAACAAAGGAAAAACGATTGTCGTGCTTCTTCCCGATACAGGTGACAGATACCTTTCAACACCTCTGTTCCGATAAGTGAAAATCACAAAACCACAACTCAGAACGAGTTGTGGTTTTGTTTATTATCACTTCAAAGTGAGTAAATCTCCTGCATCAACAACATTGCCGTGTGCCAACACAACGGCTTGTGCCGTAACACTTTCAAATTCATCAATACCCGTAAAATTAGCATAGAACATACGATCAAACAAGTTAAACTTGCCTCTGTTTGAGGACATTACGTTGTTGACGGTATAGTCGGTAAATGCAAAATCCTCGCTCTGATTACCGTTAACTGTCAGACGGATAACAATCTCGATATCGTTATCATCAGCACCGTTTTTGAGAAGATTTATAACTTGCATCGTTCTTGTCGTAGCGAGCATATTGACTCTTGAAATTCCATCAAATTGAACGTTCTGGCTGTTAAATAAGAAATCAACGAATATATAACCGCCGTTGCTCGGAACGTACACGGGGATCGCACCGTTGTCTGAGGGTAAAATGAGGTTTGAGCTGTTTATTTTGAGAAGTCCGTTGGCTTTATAGCCGTTAGACGCATTATTGGTACTGTCAAATATTTTCGTCGTAGTAACGCCAACAACGTTCTCTGCTTCAAGAGCAAAGCCGTTAAGATCAAATTCTGTACCTTCGGGCAATATAAGATCAACCGTACTTGTGGATTTGATAAGCTGTACCGTTTGACCTCCAAGCACTTCTTTTATTGCTGACTTGACATTTTTATAATACTTTTCCGTTTGGACGTTGCGGCAGACGGGATCAGCAGGAACTACGGTCCACGAGTTATCACCGTTATCGTTTGAAGCGAACTGCTGTGTGCAGAAATCCGTTTCATCGCCCTCTGCACCGTTGTCTTCAGGATCAAAGTTTGTAAAAGTACCGCCTGTTGTTATTATGTTTGCCGTACCGTTTACGTAATTTGAATCGTTGCAGTCGAGTGCATATTTACCGTCAACGGGAATCGTATCATAATATCCGTTTTCTATATCAAGCTCACCGTTTTCAACTGTTGCGATGTTGCCGTCGGCACGGTAAGTACCGTCCTCAACAGTCAGAGCACCACCGTCGGTTACCGTGAATATCGATGCATTTGATTTTCTTGCCGCATCGATCATACCGTCATCACCGCCGGGTATTACAGTTACATCAGACTTAATATCAAACATTGTTGTCAGACTGTTATTCCAGCCGTACAACGCTTTGTTATCAAGGTCGATGGTAACATCCTGCGAAATAACCTCGGGAGTACCGTATATACGTGTATTTTCTAACATAACGAGCTTATCGCCGGCTTGTGCCGCTTTGTCTGCCGCACTGAAGCTGTGATATATTTCATCCGTACGCTCATTTTTAACAAGGTCTGTCGTTACCGTGTAGTAGATAAACGGAGCACCCGATTCTCCTGTTAAAAATTCAATAGCCGTACCGTATACCGTTGTATCCATCCATTGGATGATCTCTTGTGAAAAAATTCCATCCGTAACTACCACTTCGTGAGATGCATCAGCGCAAATATCGTGAAGATCCATAATTTCAGCGTGATTCATAACAGCACGCATATTCACGTTTTCTACAACTTGTCCACCTGCAACATGCAATTTGTCATTAACACGCATAAGACCGATACCGCCGGCAGTCGCACCGATGTTATGACATATTTTGCCGCCGTTAAGCTGCATATAAGCATGTTCAATAAAAATAGCACCGCCGTTTGATCTTTTACCGTTTGATAGCCAACTGCAAACATCAACGTTACCGCAGACGTCGCCGCCATTCATAATAAATCCGGGGACTTCTTTAGATTGATCGTCACTCTGGTTGATAAAAATAACTACACCGCTCGTGCCAACCGCCTTGTTGTCGTACAAATTACCGCCATTCATTATCAGCAATCCGCCGTCATTATGTATACATCCGCCGTCAGCAATTGCGTAAGTGTCTGTTATCTTTCCGCCTTCAATGGTAAATTCAGCACCTTTAGACATATATACGATAGTTCCGTAGCCGCCCTTCATCATATTGTGCTTGAACGTTGTACCGTCATACATTGTAAGTGTTCCCGTACCTGCAAGCGTGATTATACGGCAGCTTGAATTTCCGTAATGATTTTGTACGGTAACGTTTTTCAACACCATATTGCCTAACACGCTAAACATAGCTGCTGTTGCTATCGGCGCCCCCTCAGCCGGTGCGGTAAATCTCAATCGCTCGTTGTATTGATATATTTCGAATTTGCCGTCTGAAATATCACACGATGCTTCGAAGCCCGTTTTATCAAATGTCCATTTGTGATTGCCGTCGATTGTGATGCCGCCGTCAAGAGTGAGCGACGCTTCTTGATCGACCGAAAAGAATCTACCCGTATAGGAGTTGTCACGCCAAATGGTATACTCACCTTTAATGGCTATATCAGATGTTATACTTGGAAAAACCGATGTAACTGTGATGTCAGATGTAAGATTGATAAGTGCGCTTGTTTTATCGTTTGCGGTGTTTATCGCATCAGTTAACTCTTCAAATGTGCCTGCCGATAAAGTCACCTCATACTCATCAAGTGCAAAAACATTGGTTGTGATCAAGCCAAACAGCATAACCAACGAAAGCACAAGACTGAATACACGTTTAGTATTCATACACATTTTCATCCTTTCCGATAATATAAAATAGTACCTCTAATATTTTAATATTATCGAATACATATATACGTCAAAATACGCATTATATAACATTTTATCAAAAATATATGAACATATAGCAAGAGAGATAAAAAAATAATCCTTGTATAAATTGGTGACTCCGAGATACTTTGTTTTCACGAAATCATAACCATCGAATCGGCAACAGAAAGCACACAAAAACCACAGCTCATAACGAGCTGTGGTTTTGTTTATTTTAATTCCATTCGTTCACTCGATTTCAGCCCTCTAAAGTCCGTTTTAACTCAGTTGCAATATTCACGACCGATTCACGCATTTTAAAAGTCTCATATCTCTGAGTATTTTCTACCGGCATTAAATACTGCACGGTATCTGTCGATTCATGAGAAATAATAGCCCCCGTATATTTTATCCCCGATTCCATCGGCAGCACATCATCACGGATTTTCAATGTATAATCGACTCCCTCTTTAATTTGCAACAGATAGTCTCCGTCCTCTATTTTCATTTCGATAACTGCACCTTTGGAATCTTTGATAAAGCTTGCACCGAAAGATTCAAACATATCCACCGAGTCTTCTTCATCAGTCGGAATAATATAATAATCTTGAACAAACTCTACAACTGTATCTTTTTTTACGTTATAACTGTTGAAAATTTCTCCGACAGTCACAATTTTACATTTTGACACTGCTTTACCCGAAATCATAATATCTTCATCATCGTGGCGAACTGTGATATAGAAAACAGTATCAATACATTCAATAGTTGCAAGCGCTCCCTGAACAATATCATTCGAAAAGACATGTTTTTTAAACTGCTCCAAAGATTCGTATTCTACATTATCCGCCTCACCAATATAGTTTTTGGGCATCTGTAGCAACAAATCGTAATTAAAAGATTCTATTGCCTGTGCATCCTTATGTTGCGGATTTGAACACCCGATCAAGATTAATGATGTTAAAAGTATAACCGAGATAATAACTGATAATATCTTTTTCATATATTCTTGAATCCTCTTTAACTTCAGATATCATTGCGTTTATTCGAATTATTCAAGACATTTTTACTTTAGTTCCGCCCCATTCGACAACGGTAAAGCCTACGCGTTCAAATCCGTCAAAGGTTTGAGGCTGTATATCGACCTCGGATGACGAAGGATAGTATGCCATAAACACACGCAAAACGGAATCGGGTGTAGGAGTGACACTTAAATTTGCACCGTCTGTATACGCTTTAGTCTGAAAAGAAATTACATTATATGGGTTATCTTGCATCTCGGGCAGCCAATAAATTATAAATTCATTCGCTTCACGAGCGGATAGTCCCTGCTCTTTCAGCGCCCATTCGAGAAATGATGCCGTATCCTCTCCTTTAACACAAAAGCCCTGTGTAAAGTCCCAATTTGCGTGTTGTATGCCCTCCCAATACAGGGCATAGTATTCCTTACCGTCGGGAAATATAAGTGTACCGTCGGGATATGCTGTAAAATCATGCCAACCGTCTTTATATTCGGGATACGTACAAGTCAATCTGCCGTTTAATGAAAGCTTTACGGAGCACACCGTAGGCTCTTCGGGGTAAAAATATACAATGGGTTTATCCATAAGCCCAAGAGGCTGTATTTCATCTGCAATGATCCTTACGTATTGTGAAGTGTCAATTGGACGCTCCGCAACTGAAAAGGTTACATCTATACTGTCATTTACGCACCACTTGTCAGCTTCATCGGTGATAATATAAACAGTTTCTCCCCACTTTTCGACCATTCGCGGTGTATCCGGTTTAAGTACCAATACATTCGGAGATATTTTATCTGTAATCACACCGTATACGTAATTGAATTCATCGGCATAAACCGTTTCTTTCTCGTTGTCAGACAGCGGTGCAAATGTTGATTCCTGACTTTGACATCCGCATATAAAAACACAAAACAGCGCCATTAAAAAGCAACTTATCCTTTTCATAACTAACCTTTCATTTAATCAGCTTTACTTTCAAGCTCCATTTTCCAAAGCCTGTTTATATGGTCTTGACTGTCCGGATACCAAAAAACTGACAATTTTTTATATACACTGTTATCCGAATTTCCGTTTTCATCCACTTCACTATACAAGCGATTCCATGCGACGGCAGTGTATGTCAGCGATCGATACATACGGCTGCCGCCGTCATCAAAACTTCCTGCAGGTATCGGCACAAACGGAATTATTAAAATCAGAATAATGGCAAATATAATGATTTTTTTCTTTTTCATACGCTTAAATATTATTTCGTTATTCGTTTTTACAGTAACAACCGTAAAAATCAATTCCCCGATTAAAGTTACCGTAATCAACACCCCGACAACGGGAAAATAATCAATATCGTAATCAGACAAACTGACAACATCAAAAATTAACGTATAAAGCGAAAACACCGAGCCGATGTAAAGAAAAACCTTTGCGGTGTTTATTGCATACAGACTGTCTGTAAACAGATAAACCAACAGAAAAATGAGAATAATACATGTAATCACTGCGGT
>JAZRTS010000086.1:0-6540 GCA_045652135.1 Eubacteriales bacterium
GAAGGCGACCCGTTTACGGGTAGCAAGTAAACTGCCTTACGCATGTGGTAGCCGTATATGCGCCTTTTAGGCGCTGCTAGTAGAATAGGGCTATGCCCGGTAAATGTAAAACCCCCGGCTTTGCCGGGGGATACTTATTTATGACCCGTAGGGGAATCGAACCCCTGTTACTGCCGTGAAAGGGCGGTGTCTTAACCGCTTGACCAACGGGCCATTATTAAGTTAGTTCTGCACAGCGGCAACTTATCCGCTGCCGCTGTAACAAGAACTGGTAGCGGAAGTTGGATTTGAACCCACGACCTTTCGGGTATGAACCGAGCGCTCTAGCCAACTGAGCTATTCCGCCACAGCGCACATCACTGTCAGCGCTTGATTAATATACCACAGTTTTTCCGATTTGTCAATACCTTTTTCGAAAAAAAATCGTTTTTTTTCAAAAATCTTAAAAATGTTTTTTTACAATGCGGCAAATGTACTGTTCTACACTCAAAAACTTATATCACATAAATGTAAAATATTTATAATAAGCTATTGTAAAATATAGAGTGATGTGATACAATAGTGAAGTAAAGCGGTACTACCGCAAATTTTTTATCACAGGAGGACTTATTATGTCATCTTTAAAAAAGTACATCGCCGAATTCATCGGCACTTTTGTTCTTGTCTTCTTCGCCTGCGGCACAGCGGCTGTTTTGGGCTGTAAGACAAATTCCCCTGACGTTGCTTATCTTGCAACAGCTCTTGCATTCGGTCTTGTTATCGTTGCGATGGCTTACTCCATCGGCAATATTTCAGGCTGTCACATAAACCCCGCAGTTTCAATCGCAATGCTCATAAGCGGTAAAATGACTGTATCTGATTTTGCAGGATACATCGTTTCACAGTTTGCAGGCGCTATTGCAGGTGCTGCCGCGCTTATGGGTGTTATCGGTAAGGATATGGGACTCGGTGCAAACGGTCTTTACAACAACGACATCGTAGCATCCCTCGTTATCGAAATAATCCTTACATTTGTTTTCGTTATCGCAATACTCGGCGTTACATCAAAAATCGAAAACGGTGCTGTTGCAGGAATCGTTATCGGTCTTACACTTACCCTTGTACACATTTTCGGAATATACTTCACAGGTACGTCCGTAAACCCTGCAAGAAGCTTCGGCCCCGCACTCTTTATGGGCGGTGATGCGCTTGCAAACGTTTGGGTGTTCATTGTTGCTCCCCTCGTAGGCGGTGCGCTTGCGGCTGTTGTTTACAAATTTCTTTCTTCAAACAATAAATAACATAAGGATTCGAAATGAAAATTAAATTAAAACGCATAATTGCCTGCCTTTGCGCTTTGGCGTGCATAATCCCCGCAAGCCAATCGCTTATGATGGCAACAGGCACGGAAAATCTTTTGACACCTTTGAACGGTTCAAGCGTTTACGTCGAGCAAACATCATCTGGGAAATACATTTACGGACTTGATCCGTTTTCAACCGTTAAGAGTGTTGTAAATCTTTTTGAAGGCAACTGTCTTGCAAGCTCAACGGGAGAATACGTTGCAAGCGGTGACGTCATCACTCTTTACGTCAACGGCAAAGCGGTTGACACGGCAACAGCCATCATCAAGGGCGACGTCCAATGTGACGGAGGTGTAAACGGAAAAGACCTTATACACCTTGAAAAGCATCTTAAAGGCGCTTCCCTTTCTGCCGCCGCAAAGCTTGCCGCCGACGTTAATAAAGACGGTAAGATAAACGCAAACGACAAAAGTGCGCTTACATCGATAATTATGAGAAAGGTGACAGGCTTCTCCGTTGTCGGTTCACCCGTCAGAACATCATACACAGAGGGTGAGACATTCTCCTCGTTCGGTATGTACGCAAGCGTACAATATTCCGACGGCACAACATATTCGATAGCTGACGGATTTACATACGCATACCCATCGGGTACTTGCTTCAAGGCAGGCGACACTTATGTTGACGTTATTTACTCAGGCAAAAAGGTAAGAGTAAACGTAAAGGTTTCATCTGCCGACATATCTTTGAATAACAGCGATGCAGGTATTGTTTCGAAAAACAACATCATTTCGTACACAATGCCCGCACTTCCCGCAAATGCAGGTGAAACAGTAGACCTTTCGCTTTACGATGTAGAGCTTACGCACGGTACTGTAACAAACAGATCAAAGGTAACCTGGTCGTCATCCGACCTCACCGTTTCGGGCAAAAAGGTTACGCCGAGCAAAGCAGGTGTTTACAAGCTCACGGCAAAATCCGGCACAGTATCAAAAACAATATATCTCGTTGTAAAGAACGCATCCGACACTGAATACGTACTTTACTCAAACGATTTTTCATCAACTGCAAAGCTCAACGAGCTTGAGGTAATCCAAGCAACGAACGGCACGGCAACAGTTTCGGGCGGTAAGCTCGTTTTGTCGGCTCTCGGTTCAAATTCCAACTTTGTCCGTGTTCTTCTCCCCTCATTCATAGGTGAATTCGGTGACTATAAGATAACAACAAATGCCACTATAACAGCGGCAAGCAACGATTCACGTTGGATGTCGATAATGCACCGTGTGCAGAATTCGGATAATCCCTACTACCAGATGTGTATAAGATCGAATGCGGCGGCGTCAAACGGTGTTGAATTCGCTTACAGAGCCATAGACGGATACGATTGGGGCTACTTCGGAAAAACTGCATATTCGTCCAAGCTTTCGACTTCAACATACTACAAGTTCACGGTTGATGTTCACGGAAGCACGGCTAACGGATATATCAATGACACACCGCTGCTTCAGACATCGCTCCTTAACGACCACATAATGGGCCGTGTCGGCTTGCAGGTATGCGGCGCCACGGCATCTTACGAGGACATCAAGGTAACTCTCGTTTTCCGTGATAATAAGCCTTTGGGCACAGCAACGTATTCCTGCCCTGCAATCCCTGCAAACATCGGCGGAACGATACACCTTTCAAAATACGCTGTTGAATTTGAAAATGACGTTGTAACCTCTCCCGAAAGCATCACGTGGTCATCATCGGAAATCACCGTAAACTCGAACAAGACTGTTTCTCCGACAGCTGAAGGTGTTTACAAGCTCACGGCAAAGTCGGGAACAAAGTCAAAGACGGTATATCTTATCGTTAAAAAGCCCACAGACAGTGAGTATACACTTTATTACAACGATTTCTCATCGAACAGTCTCAGTACATTCAGCGTAATTCAAAAAACAAACGGAACAGCTTCGGTTTCAGGTGGAAAGCTTGTACTTGCCGCACCGTCATCAGGCTCTGCATTTGTTCGTATACTTTTGCCTTCGTTCATAGGCGACTTCGGTGAATATACCTTCACAACAAACGCAACGATGACGCAAAAGGCTGACAACGCTCGTTGGATGGCTTTGATGTACCGTGTACAGAACAATGACTGTCCTTATCAGCAGTTATGTATCAGAGCAGATGCGGCAACAGCGAACAAAAACGGTGTTGAGCTTTCGTACAAGACCACGGGCGACTGGATGTATCACGCAAAGACGTCTTACACGGAAGCGCTCAGCGCATCAAAATCATACAAATTTACCATTGATGTTTACGGAAACAATTCCGACGGTTACATCAACGGCACAAAGGTCATCAGCGCAACAGGACTTGATGCGGCATATCCGACAGGACGTGTAGGACTTCAGAACTGCGGTTCGACAACTTCCTACGACGATGTCAAAGTAACCATAAACTTCGACAAGATAAGCCGGGGCGCAAGCATCTCGGCAATTGCCGACGTTGAAGACATTGACACAAATATCTGTGTTGAAGCATCAACGATAACAGAGATAAATTCATCAGGCGACCTTGCATATCTCAGCAAGTCCAAGCCTGCGGTTGCAATTCTTGATGTTACTGCAGATCTTTCCGTTGTAAATTCAAACGGCACTTACATCACAGATATTGCAAGCGCTTTGAAATTCTTCGGAAACAAAACAATTCCCGCATTCAGAATCGATTCAGTTCCCGAAGCAAACGCAATAGGTGCTTACTTGAAGCAGAACAATCTGCGTGACTCATTCGTTGTGTCAACAAGCAGAACGCTTCTCAGAACAGCTCAAGCGGCTTGCACATATACAAAATGCGTATTTGATGCAAAGAATTATCTTGACAACGATCTTGCGACGATCAGAGAATATGCCAACCAGGCACACAGCCGTGTAATTCTGCTTCCCGCATCGTATGCAAAGCAGAAGAACACAGCGTATCTGTCAGCCCTTGCAAGCACAGTATGGTACCGTGCCGAGGAAAACACAAGAGTTGAGCTTTACAAGCTTGTAACCTCGGGTGCACACGGAATCGTAACGACAAACGTCGATATGCTCAAGGACATTATGGAAGACAAGACGATGTTCCCTTACAGCACGCATATCCGTCCTGTAAACATCATCGGTCACAGAGGTGTTCCCTCACTTGCTCCCGAAAACACTGTTGCAGGCTCGCTTCTGGCGGCTTCCAAGGGCGCAAACATCATCGAAAATGACGTTTACCTCACGACTGACGGCGTTGTGGTCGTTATGCACGACGGCGCAATAGACAGAACCACAAACGGTTCGGGCGGTGTTGAGTCAATGACTTATGCACAGCTCAGTAAATACCGTGTTGATTATTATTCGGGATATTCAGAGCCTATCCCCACACTTGAGGATTACTTCAAGGCGTTCAAGGGAACGGGTGTAAATCTGTTCATCGAAATAAAATCAACGAAGCCTGAAATAATTCCCGCAATAAAGACTCTCATTGATAAATACGATATAATGGATCAGTGCTGCTTCATCACGTTCCACATGGCACAGATGGACAATGCGGTATCCACAATACCGTCAATATCAAACGGCTTCCTTACAAATGCGCAGTCATTTACAAACGTACATGATTACACATCGAGATTCAACTGTACGTATAACCCCGGTTATTCCGACGACCTTAACAGAACATTCCTTGCGGATTGCTCATACAGAGGAATCACGGTATGGCCGTGGACACTTAACGATGCTTCTTCATTCCACAAATATTTCGAAATGGGTATAAACGGCATTACAACGAACTATGCTCAATTCGTAACGGATTATACGAAGCACCTGCTCACAGATAAGACAGAATACACGGTACAGACAGGTAAAGCACTTGACATTGCGCTCAAGACGGAAACGTATGCAGGCAAGGTATCACGTGCAAGCGGTGCTGAGATGTTCGTCATCGGCGGAAATGAAAATATCGGCTACGACGGCAAGAATATTCACGGCTACAGCGAGGGTACGTCAACCGTTATATTCAGATACAAGTACACAATTATGGGCGGCGGAATCATTTACGTATTCTCCGATCCTGTAACGATCAATGTAAAATAACATAAATAAAAAAACAATGTCGGTACGGATTTCCGTATCGACTTTGTTTTACATAAAGATAAGTTTCTATTAATAAATGACTTTTGCACACAAATGAATTGCCTTGTTTTTTATTGTAATAAATTTATGTTTATGGTATAATGTCTGCGAAAAATGCAGAAAAAGCTTGTTATATATAATGTAAAACACATTAAAGGAGAATTTTTATGGCAGTTTTCAAGGTAGTGACGAAAAATCAAAATGACGTCGGCAAAAAGCCGAGGGTATATTTTACCTGCCACCCCGATGATTTTGATAAATATTTCAAAAAAATATGCGATGATATTTTCAAAACGCACGACTGCGCAATTTACTATACTGAGGATATGACGGAAGCCATTGCCGAGGATGAAAAGGAAGTAGACCTCGGGCGAAACAACCTTTTCATCGTTCCCGTTACGTTCAAGCTGTTATCAAAGCCTAATCGCGCGATGGATGATGACATTCAGTATGCAAAAAAAGCGCATATACCGATATTGCCGTTTATGATGGAAGCAGGAATTGACGTCGTTTATGCAAGAAAAGATAAATTCGGTGAACTTCAGTATTTAAACCCCGAAAGCTCCGACTTGACGGAAATATCTTATGAGGAAAAGCTGAAAAAGTATCTTGAATCGGTGCTTATCAGCGACGAAATGGCAAAGCGCGTACGAGATGCATTTGATGCGTACATCTTTTTAAGTTACCGCAAAAAGGACAGAAAATATGCAAATGACCTTATGCGCCTTATCCACGAGAATCCCGAATGCCGTGATATTGCCATCTGGTTTGATGAATTTTTGACACCGGGCGAAAGCTTTAAAGAAAACATTGAAAAGATGCTTGACGACTGTGATCTGTTCACACTTCTTATCACACCCAGACTTTTGGAAAAAGTGAAAGATGATAATGGTGTGGAGCATGACAACTACGTCATTTCCACCGAGCTTCCCATGGCACGCGCAAAAAAAGAAGAAAAAGGTACAGATATTTTCGCCGTTGAAATGGAAAAGACAGACAAAAAAGCACTTTCCGCCATTGATATAAACGATTATTTGAAATCAGATGATGATGAATTCCGCGCGCGTCTGGTTGATACGATTTCGAAAATAGCAACAAGCGCAAACAA
Source organism: Eubacteriales bacterium (assembly GCA_045652135.1). Taxonomy (GTDB): domain Bacteria; phylum Bacillota; class Clostridia; order Oscillospirales; family CAG-272; genus RGIG7213. Next base: position 6,534 of record JAZRTS010000086.1, read on the forward strand.
CACACCC
>JAZRTS010000087.1:0-1542 GCA_045652135.1 Eubacteriales bacterium
TTCTACTCCACTATCAGCGCAGGCGGTAAGCGCATAAGCAACCGTTATTCCGAGCTGTATCTCTACAACGTAAAGAATCAGCCGGGTGAAATGTGGAAGTTTGAACGTCAGGCAGACGGATCATACCTCGTTTCAAATATGGCAAAGCACGGTATGTCACTTGACATTCAGGGCGCTAAAGCCGAAAACCTTACAAAGGTACAGCTTTACAACTCCAACAAAACAGCTGCTCAGCTTTGGAATCTCTACATCAAAGACGGTAAGGTAGTATTCTCCTCAGCACTTTCAAAGCAGCACGTTCTTGATATTTACAGCGGTTCGTTCAGCCACGGTCAGGCTGTTGACATCTATACGTTCAACAACTCCGAGGCACAGAAGTTCACGCTTGAAAAAATGACGAGCAATTACAGCCCCGTTCTTCCCAAGGACAAGCATTACGATATTCTCTTCATCGGTAACAGCTTTACCTGGTATCACCAGATGTCGATTTACAGATTCTACAATATCGCTACAGCAGGCGGATATGACGTAAGCGTTAAATTGATCGAGCACGGCGGTGCAAGACTTATTGACTATGTTTCGGGTTCATACGCATCCGAAGCGGCAAATGCGATCAACAGCGGTATATACGAATACGTAGTTCTTCAGGAACAGAGTACAACTCCGCTTACAGCTCCATCAACGTTCCACAACGCCGTAAAGCATCTTACAAATATGGTAAGACAAAAGGGCGGTGAGGTCGTACTGTATCAGACATGGGGCTTCCATCCCAGCCACGGTACAACACAGTCTTACGGCAGTGTCGGCAATATGGAAATGGCACTCCGTAACTCATACGACGCTATCGGTTACGATGTCGGTGCTATAATGGCAAATGTAGGTAAGGCATTTACCACAGTTTACAACGCACACGGACTCAACATCAACCTGTGGCTTGCGGCTGACCTTTATCACCCCTCCGAGCTTGGCTCAACGCTCGCGGCATACACAATATTCGCATCTATCTTCAGAGCCGATCCGAGAATAGGCATCGACCACACATTCGGAAGTGATGCAAACAAAGTTGCAATATTGAAGGATGCGGCATATAACGTAACATTCAAATAATATCTTATCCTTTTAAAAAATGATATGATCCCCTCAGAGCAGACACTTGAAAACACAAAATTTTCAAGACTGCAACGAGGGGATTATTTTATTCCGAAATATCGGCGAAAAATTAAAAAACACAATAACGATGAGATTAAACAAAAAACAGATAATCGTAAGAAAACACCATCATAAAAAACTTACACTAACGTCTTATCGAGCAAGATAATAAATATCTGTACACAGTTATTTATTTGCTGAACAGATACAGATAATATTAGCACCACGAATACATTAAGGATTATTTAAGGAAAGCAAACGTTTTGACCCTGCAAAGACTTGCAAAATTCAATTCGTCGCCGCACGGCAAAAAGCTCCCCTTGCTTCACAGCAAGGGGAGCTGAAAGAATATTAAATCAACAAATTCTTTTTGTATCTACTCCGTACACGACA
>JAZRTS010000088.1:0-4677 GCA_045652135.1 Eubacteriales bacterium
GGTGTATTCCTTTCCGGAGCATGTCAGGGTCCCAAGGATATTCCCGAAACCGTTTCTCAGGCAGGCGCGGCAGCGTCCAAGGTTATCGGCTTGCTCGCAAAAGATAAGCTGACGGGTAACCCCTGCGTTGCTCATTCCGACGAAATGATGTGTAACGGTTGCTCCACTTGTGAAAGAGTATGTCCTTACGGCGCTATCACTTATGCCGATAAGGAATTCCGCATGCCCGACAGAACAGTTGCAATAAGACGTGTTGCAACAGTTAACGAGGGTGTTTGCCAGGGCTGCGGTGCTTGTACGGTTGCGTGTCGGTCAGTTGCTATGGACCTCAAGGGCTTTGCAACTTCACAGATCATTGCGGTGGTGGATGCAATATGCAAATAAACAACGAATTCAAGCCGAAGATCGTGGCTTTCTGCTGTAACTGGTGCTCCTATGCCGGCGCAGACTTAGCAGGAAACAACAGACTTGCGTACCCCGAATGTGTAAATATCATCAGAGTACCCTGTTCTTGCCGTGTAAATCCGATATTTATCCTCCGTGCCTTTCAGAGAGGCGCTGACGGTGTTATAATCTGCGGATGCCATCCCGGCGACTGCCACTATACATCGGGTAACTATTATACAAGAAGAAGAATGGCTTTGCTGTTTTCTATGCTTAACTACCTCGGTATTGAAAAAGAGCGTATCCGTCTTGAATGGGTATCCGCTGCCGAGGGTGCAAAGTTTGCCGCAACGATGAACGAATTTACCGAAGCGGTAACAGCGCTTGGCGAAAACAAGAGATTGGAGGATTTACGATGCAAAAAATAACGTGTGAATCACTGATTGAAAAAGCCTGCGAGCTTATTGAAAACGGCACGGTAGGCCGTGTTATCGGCTGGAAAAAGGGTGAGTTTGATTATGACCTTACTCCCGCTGTATTCGCTTCTGCCGATGAAATAAAGAAAAACTTTGTATATAATGATTTTTCAGGTGCAAACTTCTCGAAATATCTTATAAAGGAAACGAGAAAGGGCGAGGGCAAGGTGCTTGTATTCCTCAAGCCCTGCGACACATACAGCTTTAACCAGCTTTTGACAGAGCACCGCTTTGACAGAGAAAAGGTATACGCTGTAGGCATCCCCTGCGAGGGTATGGCTGATATCGCAAAGGTAAAGGCTACAGTCGGTGACGGTATTCTCAAAATAACATCTGAAGGTGATGAGCTTATCGTTGAAAATCTTTACGGCGAAGTCAACAAGGTAAAGTTTACCGACGTTCTTGCCGAAAGATGCGTAAACTGTAAGAGCAAGAAGCACACAGCTTATGACGAGCTTATGGGCGAGGACGGAGAGATCCTCGACAATAACAGATTTGACGAGGTTGAAAAGCTCGAAAATATGACAGAGGATGAAAGATTTGCTTTCTGGCAGAATGAGCTTTCACGCTGTATCAGATGTAATGCCTGCCGTGACGTATGTCCTGCTTGCACTTGCGAAAAATGCGTATTTGACAACCCGGGTTCGGGTGTTGAAAATAAGGCGATAGCCGACAGCTTTGAAGAAAAAATGTTCCACATCATCCGTGCATTCCACGTTGCTGGCAGATGTACCGACTGCGGAGAATGTTCACGTGTATGTCCTCAGAACATACCGCTTCACTTGCTGAACAGAAAGTTTATAAAGGATATCAATACCTTCTACGGTGATTATCAGGCAGGAGAAACAGCAGGAAGCCGTGCTCCGCTTGTAAACTACACAGAAGAAGATATTGAGCCTAATGATGCCGTTAAGAGGGAGGAATGAAAATGCGTAAATGTTCATTGAATTCACTTAATGCGGTTTTTGAAAAGATTGCAAATGATTCTGCTCTTTATATGCCCGTTGACAGCGATAAAGGCGCAGATTATAAAAAATGGGAGATGGGTGACGAGTTAAGCTCTGCACTCAACACAAACAGAAGTGCCAAGGACTTCTTCTTCCCCCAGACGGAAAACCTTATGGAATTTAAGGTGTCAGGCAAAGAAATTGAAGTTATCGACACGAGAGACGAAAAGGAAGATTTCGTTGTATTCGGTGTCAGAGCGTGTGATGCAAAAAGCTTTGATATTCTCGATACTGTATTCCTTTCAGAGCCTTGCGACAGCTACTACGCAAACAGACGTGAACACGCAACGATAGTAACTCTTGCTTGTACAAGACCGTCTGAAACTTGCTTCTGTAACGTATTCGGCATAGATGCAACAGCGCCCACGGGTGACGTTACGTGCTGGAAAACTGCAGATGATATGTATTTTGAAGCAAACAACGAAAAGGGTAAGGCATTCATCGAAAAGATTGCAGATCTTACAGAGGAATGTGACACAAAGGCAGTTGAAGAACAGCAGGCGAAAACAAGAGAAATACTGAAAAAACTTCCTTTGGCAGACCTTAAAACGGAAAAATTCGGTAAGGATAAGACAGCTGCATTCTTCGATGCACCCGAGTGGCGTGAGCTTTCTAACTCCTGCCTCGGATGCGGTACTTGTACATACGTTTGCCCCACGTGTCAGTGCTATGATATAAAGGACTATGATACGGGACACGGTGTTATCCGTTTCCGTTGCTGGGATTCGTGCATGTATTCCGAATTTACGAAGATGGCGCACGGCAACAACAGACTTTCACAGCTTGAAAGATTCCGTCAGAGATTTATGCACAAGCTTGTGTATTATCCGACAAACAATGACGGTGTGTTCGGATGTGTCGGCTGCGGCAGATGTCTTGTAAAATGCCCCATTTCGATGAATATAGTTAAGGTAATGAAAGCGTTGGGAGGTAATGACGATGAATAACAGAAGTGAAGTTCTTATCCCCAAGGTAGGTGTCATCACTGATATCAGGATCGACACACCCGATGTTAAAACATTCCGTGTCGTAACACCCGACGGCAAAAAGGCTTTTGACCATATGCCGGGTCAGTGTGCGATGCTCTCCATTCCCGCTGTGGGCGAGGCGATGTTCTCGATAACATCATCTCCCACAAATACGGAGTATATGGAATTTTCCATCAAAAAGTGCGGATGCGTTACAGAGTGGTTGCATCAGGCACAGGTAGGCCAGCAGATAACGATAAGAGGACCTTACGGAAAGCCCTTCCCCGTAAATGAGGTGTTTGAGGGTAAAGACCTTCTGTTCGTTGCGGGCGGTATCGGTCTTGCACCGCTTCGCTCCGTAATCAACTACTGCAGACACTACAGAGATAAGTACGGCAAAATTGACATAGTTTACGGCTCAAGAAGCAAGGAAGACCTTGTTGACTATGCCGAGATCATCACAGAGTGGATGGAAGAAGACGGTATCAACGTACATCTTACAATAGACCGTGAGCAGGAAGGCTGGGACGGTCACGTAGGATTTGTGCCGAACTATGTAAAAGAACTCAATTTTGACACAAATAAAACGGTAATCATCTGCGGTCCCCCCATAATGATCAAGTTTACGCTTGAAGGACTTATGTCTTTGGGTTACGACAAAACGCAGGTTTACACAACGATGGAACTTCGTATGAAATGCGGTGTCGGCAAATGCGGCAGATGTAATATAGGTTCAAAGTACGTATGTAAGGACGGACCTGTATTCCGCTGTGACGAGCTTGAATTATTGCCGAGCGAATATTGATAGGAGGATGAACGAAATGGAAAACATGGTTAATATATTTCTTTTCGGAAAAAAATACAGTGTTCCCGAAAATCTCACAATAATGAGTGCGATGGAATACGCAGGATATCAGCTTGTACGCGGATGCGGATGCCGTAACGGTTTCTGCGGTGCGTGCGCAACAGTTTACAGAATAAAGGGCGACAGAGAGCTCAAGGCGTGCCTTGCATGCCAGACAAAGGTTGAGGACAATATGTATATTGCAACTCTTCCTTTCTTCCCCCTTGTAAAGCAGGTATACGATATAGAAAAGGTAAAGCCCACAGAGCAGATCATGATGCAGCTTTACCCCGAAATATACGCTTGTATCGGCTGTAACGCTTGTACAAAGAGCTGTACACAGGAGCTTAACGTAATGCAGTATATTGCATATGCTCAAAGGGGAGAATATGAAAAGTGCGCTGAGGAATCATTCGACTGCGTAATGTGCGGTGTTTGTTCTTCACGCTGCCCTGCAGGTATTTCACATCCCCAGGTAGCAATGCTTGCACGCAGACTTAACGGTAAGTATCTTGCTCCCAAGACGGCACACCTTGAAAACCGTGTTCAGGAAATCAAGGACGGTACGTTCAATGATCTTATTGCGGCACTTATGGAAAAGCCCATTGACGAGATCAAAGAGCTTTACAATAACAGAGAAATAGAGAAATAAGGAGGGGCAGATATGTATTCGGAAAAATTTACAGAATCGTTAAAGGCGGTTGAAGCGGCAAGAGAAGCCAACATCAAGCTTGAGCCCGCACGTATGACCGCACAGCAGAAGGAAGATTTGCTCAAGGCATATCACCCCGACTATAAGGAAGAAGAGTTCGTAGAACTCAAAATAGGCCCCAACAAGGGCGAAAAGGTTCCCCACGAGCTTGCCGATATGCTTCAGGCTTCCAGCCGCATCAAGGCAAGTGACGTAGATCTCGATACACCCGACTACGATGTTGACGTTCTCATCATCGGCGCGGGCGGCGCAGGCTCTGCGGCAGCTATCGAGGCTCATGAAGCAG
>JAZRTS010000089.1:0-44420 GCA_045652135.1 Eubacteriales bacterium
CATCCAAGCTCCTTAGCGAATCTGTAAAGATAACCTCTGCGCATCCTTGCGCATATATAGCAGGGAGATTTTTCTATATGCTCGACCGATGCAAAAATATTAGTGTCATATATGCGAATCGGAACACGTAAGAGTTCGGCGTTTGAAATTATTTTTTCACGGTTTTTGGTACTGTAACCGGGATCCATAACAACAAATTCAAGGTCAAAGGGGATGTCACTGTGTCGCTTCAATTCCTGCATAAGCTTTGCCAAAAGCATTGAATCCTTGCCGCCTGACATACAAACAGCAATCTTATCGTAAGGCTTTATAAGCTCGTAGTTTCTTACACCTTCAATGAATTTGTTCCAAATACCTTTACGGAATTTTTTATTTATACTGCGTTCTACAAGACCGCATTTATCAAGCTCTTTCATCAAAACTTAAATTTAAGTGCACCCGGAATAACATCGAGGTTGATCGGTTTGTTTGTATCGTCAACATACTCAATTTCACCGTCTACACAATAATAGCTTATCTGTGATATTTCAACGTGCTTGCATTTGATATATGTAATATAATCGCGGAATTTCTCAATTATCTGTCCGTCTTTAACATGAAGACCTTTTTTATAAAGTCCGATGAGGGATATGAATTTAAGTCTTGACATTTTTTTGACCAAAATCAACTCCATAACACCGTCTGTAACATCTGATTCGGGTGAAGAATGGAATCCGCCGCCGTAATATGATCCGTTTGCTATAAGGCAGAGCAGGTACTCACCTTCAAAGTTGTGCTCGATGCCGTCAGCATCTATTGCTTTAACACACATATTCTGACCGAATTTCTGGAAAAAGCGCGCCGCAACACTCAATATATATGCCATACTTCCGGATATTAACGGTTTCTTTTTCATATCTGCCGTTTTTATTACAACATCGCAGTCAAACCCTATGTTGAACATATTGACATAATATCTGTCATTATATTTTACGACGTCACAACTTACAGTCTTATCCTTGGCAACGCGTAAAAAGTCATTTCCTGTACCGGCAGGAAATGCGGAAAGCACGGCGCTGTCAGCATGCTTGCTTTTAAGAATACCGTTGACAGCTTCATTTATAGTGCCGTCACCGCCGTATACAGTCAAGTGTACATTTTCCTTTTCATTGCATATATCAAATGCGATACGTTCAGCATCGCCAATGCCCTTAGTCATGCAGACTTCATCGTGATCTGTGATATATTTTTCAGCAAGACCTTGACCGGCTTTAGGGTTGATAATATTTATGTTATGCATAATTTTCCCCATTCTACAGAAATAAAGGGGGCGTTTAGGTCCACCCCCTTAATCTGTCTATTATTCTTCTACAGCCGAAGTATCTTCGGGTGTTTCTGTGTTTTCTTCAATTTCCTTCAGGTCAAAGGAAACGCTGTCACCATTATTAAGTACTAATTCCGAAAGGGGAACTGTAACGATCTCATCGTTTACATAAACAACCCACTTCTTTGTGTCACTTTCAGCAGAATCACCGATCTTAACGATAGATGTCTTATCTTCGGAAAGCTCAATCTTCATTTCGCTTACGCTTGCGCCTTCAGCAAGAAGCTCTGTTTTGCCTTCTTCCTTTGCAGCGGAATTGAATGCTGAGAGGTTAAAGAAGTTATAAAGCGTGAGATCTGTCTTATCACCGCTGAATGTAACAGATTCTTCATCAACAAGCTTTTTCGCACCGTCTGTTGCATTGAATGTCAAAGAAATCGTTCTGTATGTGTTTTCTTCGATCTTAAATTCAACAAGGTCATAATTCTTCAGAACACAGTCCTTGGAATCCTCAACTTTCTTGCCGTTCACATAAACATACCAGAGATAGGGAAGACCGTCTTCACCGGTACCTGCATTGAACGTTGCAATGCTGTCTACAGTAACATTTTTACCTATATCTGTTGAGATCTTAAAATCCTTCTTTTTGCTTGTGCAGAGAGACTGAAGAGCAAGGTACGGTGTTGCGCTCTTTTCCCAATCGTTTTCAGCACTTTCGTCAGGCTGAACACGAACTGCGTCAAGATACAAAAACTTTTTGCCGGCCATATTGTAAACATAGACCGATACGTATGTCGTATTTTCCGTAGGATCATCAGTGTTGCCCGAGCATGCTGCAAGCACGGAAGTGAGCATCAAAACGGAAAGAATAAGTGAAATAAGCTTAGTAATTTTCATATCAGGTAATTAAACCTCCTTTAATATAAAGACATCTACGGTTAGATTATACTACAAATCATCTGTATTGTCAAGTAAATAAATCATTATTTAACAGTAAATAGCAATATTTTACCTCAGTGGCGTGTACACATGGAGTTTGCTGCCTTACTGCTTGTTCTTGTTATTCCGATATACCTTCCGGATTTTATCGTATTTTGGAATATCGGATATCTATCTGAGGCATATGGGAGTGACGTACCGAGAGGTCTGTAAATATACTGAGCATCTGTGACGTATGTGAACACCGGAAATGAACGTTTGGTTTCAAGGACGAAAGCCTTTTTTATCTTGTTAGGACAAGCACTGTTTGCAATACATTTGTAATCAGCACAAAAATCAACGAGAATGTGTTTATCACAATATTTTGTTGGCTGAGTTCCCGGTGCATAGTAAATGCTTTCGCTTTGATTGTGTCTTGGGTCAAGTCCGCACGTATCGGGATTATAAAGCATACCGGAGCTTGCGCATATATCGACGCTTATCAGATCTCCTTCGTCATAGAACGATTTTTCAGGAAGAGTTCCGTTATCAAGTCCCTCGATAATATCTTCGTGGATTTTCATCATAACATTGTCGAATACGTATGCGGCTGATGAAGTATTTGAGTTAGGCAGTGCTTTCGGATCCTCAAAACCGTACCAGACAGCGGCAACATAATAGGGTGTAAAGCCGCAGAACCACAAGTCATACGCATACATTGAAGTACCTGTTTTTCCTGCTACGGGCATGTGTTCCTTTATTTTTATATCTTTGTCAAGCACGACCGCTTCCATCATTTTGGTCATTACGTCGACAGTTTCTTCGCTGAATACCGACGTGCTGTTTTGCTTATTATTCAGTACAACGTTTCCGTCAGCATCCGTAACGAGAGAGTACGTTCTTGCTTTGTTGTGAATACCGTGATTAGTAAACGTTGTATACGCACTTGCCATTTCACGTACTGTAACACCCAAAGTCGTAGCACCCATGGCAAGCGGTGCATGGCTGAGGTCTGTCATTTCAGCTCCTGAGGAGGTTACGTATTTTTCTTCAAGGCTTTCGAGTCCGAGCTTCTGTGTAAACTCGTATGAACGTTCTATTCCAACGAGATCAAGCACACGCACGGCTGTTGTATTAAGCGAAACCTTCACTGCGTATGCGACGGTTTTCAGACCTTGGTAGGATTTATTTACGTTTTTAGGCCAGTCGTTGTAGTTTTTATCGAAAGAGTAGGGAACATCATCGACGACTGTTCCTGCTGTTATCAGACCAAGCTCAACGGCAGGTCCGTAAACAGAAAGCGGCTTGATTGATGAACCGGGTGAACGCTTTGTCTGAGTAGCATAGTTAAGTCCACGGTTAAGAAGCTTTTCTCCGCGTCCGCCGACAATTCCGAGACAGTCACCCTTCGGATCGCATACGACCATTGAAGATTGAGGCTTTATGATAAGCTTACGGTCTGATGCAGGGAAGGTATTCTCGTCAAGATATGCTTCTTCCATAGTTGCCTGTATTTCAGGATCCATACAGAGGTATATGTTAAGACCACCCGAGTAGAGCATATTTGATGCGATCTCACGTCCGACACCTTTTTCCTCCATAAGATCGGAAATTATGTCTTCAATGGCAGCATCTACGTAATACGAGCTTACCGCATTCGAATTATTTGTCTGCTCTTTCTGAAGATTGATAACAAGCTCTTTATCAAATGCTTCATCAAATTCACTCTGGTTTATAAGACCATATTGAAGCATCGTTTTTAATACCGTATTACGTCTGTCAGTATTATTGGCAGGATTCTGTACAGGGTCAAATTTCGTAGGATACTTGGTAATTGAGGCAAGTGCCGCGCATTCAACAAGCGTTAATTCCGAAACGTCTTTGCCGAAATAAGTATATGCTGCAGTCTTTACTCCCGAACATCCTTGCGAAAGATATATAGTGTTAAGATAAAGCTCAAGTATTTCATCTTTACTCATATTCTTTTCAAGATAGAGTGCTCTGAATATTTCTTGAACCTTTCTCTGAATGGTTACCTGATCTTCGCCTGTCAAATTCTTGATGAGCTGCTGCGTTATCGTGGAGCCACCGAAAGAACCGCCCGAGGGCAGGAAGAAGTTTTTGACAGCGCCAAGTGTTCTGTACCAGTCAACACCGCTATGGTCACGGAAACGGTGGTCTTCAATTGCTATAAAAGCATCTTTCAGATTTTCGGGGATTTCATCAATAGATACCCAAATTCTGTTTTCCGAACCGTGTATTCGCTCTTCTTCAAGCTCAACAGGATCTTCATCACCGTTCTGGTAATAAAACTTTGACGTAGCATTTTGTTCTGTTTTCAGAACGTTTATATCTATCTCGGGATCTATATTTGATTTCAGATAAAAAATGAATACTGTTCCCGAAATGATACCGGTTATAAGACATACCAGAAGTATTGTTGCAATGATGTTGAACATATACGATATGACGCGCGCGATGACACGGAAAATAATCGAGAAGCTGCGCCGTATTGCTTTGTTCCAGCTTACTTCCTGACCCATATCACGGTAATGCTGTTCATAACCGTCTTTTTTACTTTTCATAAAATTATAGATTTTACTGAAAAATCCTGAAAATACAGATTTCAGCTTCAAAAAAAATCCTTTAATTTAAAACACCTCTTGTGAAAATGATTATATAAGGTATTTTTACCATTATGCAGCTTAAATTTCAAGAGATGAATTTAAATTTATTGTTAATACATATGCATCATCCGTATATATCATTTTCGTTTTTTTGCTCGTTCACAACGCTGATATATGTCGTTAACTTTTACAAGGATAATATCGTCTCCTATGCGTTCTATGCATTCCCAAGGAATAAGAATATCTTCACCTTTGCTTATTCCGAGAAAATTACATTCTCCGGGAACGATTATGGATATGAGTTTTCCCTGGATAATATCTATTTGGCCGTCAACGACGAATCCCAGACGTCTTCCGTCAGATATATTTATAACTTCTTTGTTTTTCATAGCATCAAGCGTTGTTATACAGCAGTCCATGTTATCCTCCGTTTTACTTCGTTTGTTATAATTCTTATGTTTTATATAGTTAAATTAAGAACATCGATATAAAAATTCACAAATACGAAAGGATAATTTTTCATATGTACATCACAAATTAGAAAATTAGTGTTAGTATATTAACTAACGATTGTAGAGGTATTGATTAATGAATGTAAAAACACTATATAAAATTATTTCTCTGTTTCTTGCTTTATTTTTTCTTCTGTCTGCCGTCGCTTGCTCCGAAGAAACAGTAGATGCAGATTTTACAATTACGACTTCTCTCAAAGATACAGAGTGTACAACACAAGTTGATTCTCAAGTTACTTCTGCAGAAACATCAGTGCAGACTCAAACAGATGCCGTGATCGAAACTGTGGAGGATACAACGGAAGAACAATCTGTAATTGTTCCCAATGAAACGGAAATAACAGAGATTCCGGTCATAAATATAATAACGGATGACAGCAAAGAGATAACATCGAAAAGTGAATATAAACATGCAAAAATGAGTATTGCGTGTGATGAAGCCTCCGGATTTGGCAGCTATGCTGTAACCGATCTCGGTATACAAATACGCGGTCGCGGAAATGCATCGTGGAATCAATTTCCGAAAAAATCCTACCGGATAAAACTTGATGAAAGTTGCAGACTTCTCGGACTTAAAAAGGACAAGGATTGGGTTCTCGTTTCCTCCTATCCCGACAAAACGCTCATGCGTAACGTTGTGGCGCATGAAATGGCAAAACAACTTACAAATCTTGAATTCACACCCACGCATATACTTGTTGAGTTATATCTTAACGGAGAATACAGAGGAGTTTATACGCTTGCCGAAAAGATAGAATTTGGTGGAGGCAAGCTTGAATACGCGGCTGATCCGTCGCTTGAGAACACATCGTATCTTATGGAAGTGGGTTGGGATTATAACGATGAAATGATATACGGTCAGAATTATTTTGATATAGGTTACGTTTATCGCATTGTCATAAAGGAACCCGACTTCACTTCAAAATATTCACCGTCCGGCAAATACATAATAAATTATATGAAAAATGCAGAGAAGGCAATAACATCACTTGACGGCTATAAAGAATACATAGATGTTGACAGCCTCATCGATTTTTTGATAATTACTGAGTTCACCAATAATACAGAGGCTGTTTTTTACAGAAGCTGTTATATGTATAAGCCGTCCGGCGGAAAGCTGAAATTCGGCCCTGTGTGGGATTTTGATATGGCATTTGGAAATCACACGTCCGACATCAGAGGATATAACGGCTGGTGCGGCGTTGATAATACTTTTTCATATCTTGGCAAAGACGGTACAACATGGTATCATTTCCTTTTCAAAGATACCAATTTCACTTCAAAGTTTGTTGCACGTTGGGATGAAGTAAAAGAAATACTTTTAAAAACTGCTCTTGATACCGTTGATAAACAGTATAAAGCTGTATTGAATGCACAAGGCAGAAATTTTGAACGTTGGGATATATTGAATAAAAAAATAGGAGCGGGGAACGTTGACCACCGCACCTATAATACATTTGATCTTCAGGTTGAATATTTACGTAACTTTATAAACACAAGGTACAATTGGATAGATGAAAATATCTCAAAATTCAGACTTCAGTGAACGTAAAAAGAGATTTTTAACCGTTTTATCGGGATCGGCATTTTCGAAAAGTATACTATACAGCGCGGACGTGATGGGCATATCCGTGCTGTATTTTTTTGCCAGAACCATAAGCGCCTTAGTGGTTGAATAGCCCTCTGCGAGATATTTATAGTTTTCCTTTTTAGCAAATGCTTCGCCAAATGCACGGTTGTGTGAATGTTGCGAAAAGAGCGTTGCTTCATAATCTCCTATATGAGAAAGACCGTATACGGACATAATATCGCCGCCCATTTTTTCAACCAATCTTGAAATTTCTCTGGGACCTCTTGCCATAAGAGGGCCTTTTAAAGTAGAAAGGGAATAGCCGTCGAGAAGTCCCGCACAGATACCCATTACGTTTTTACTTGCTGCGCCTATTTCCGTTCCTATCAAGTCATCAGAGTGATAAAAACGTATGATATCGGATGAAAAATCCTTGCAAAGCCCTTGTGATAACTCAATGTCAGACGATGATATTACCATACAGCTTGGTATTCGCTTGGTGAAATTTTCAACGTGACCGGGTCCTACCCATACAGCAACCCTCGAAGTATAATCAAGTCTCTCTATTGCTACCTCGGAAAGGCGTTTTCCATCTGATTCCATAAGACCTTTCATACACAGAACGTAAATTTTGTTTTTTACGTTAGTTGCTGCTATTTCATCAAATAGAGAAACTGTATTCTGCGCGGCAATCGATACGATTATTACGTCGCTTACCGAAAGTGCTTCTGTAAGATTTGATGTAAATCTTACGTTTTCAGGCATTGTAAGATATTCATTTTTATAAGTTTGCGATAATTTTTTGTAACTTTCTGAGTCCTCTCTGCCGTACATTAAAACGTCGTGTCCGGAAGTTGAAAAATACCACGCAAGGCAAGAACCCCATCTGCCGCATCCTATTACGGTTATATTCATATTATTTACCTTAATCTTCCATTATGTATTGTGTTTTTTTTCCGTTTAAACGCTGCATATAAGTTTTTACCTCTTTGTGTGTGCGTTTTGCAGCGTCAAGTGCTTGTCGTATTTTGAACATTTCAAGCAATGTAAGTGCGCTTTCATGATTTAACTGCTTGATCATTAAAGGTAATTCATTAATAAGAAAAATATTTTCACCCTCAAAAAGGAGTTCGACGTTCTTTTCGGTAAATACTACTATATTATAAAGTGGGATATTATTGAGTCTGCTGCTTTTTAAAATATCATAAACGATCTTTTTGTTTGATTCGTTTTTAATTGACGGATTTTCAAATTCAGTTATTTTATCATGTAAGCTTTGTACCCATATATCCTGCTTTGAATTGTCCACACGTCCTGCTTTATCACATATTGATACGATTGCGATACCGCCTTTGGTAACGATAAGAGAATCTATCCTTGCATACTTTCGAACAACACCGTTATCGTCTTTGATTGAGGGGAAGAAATAACCGGTGAATACGTTTTTTCGGAAAAACTCCGAGCATACCGTTTCGTGAAGTAAGGCATGATTTGAAAGCTTTTTTCCTTGCATCTGCCTATATCTGTTCTTCTTCAAAAAAACATTCAATATATAAATTATTCCCGAAAGACAGGAAAGTGCAATAATAACGATTATAAATCCCTTTAAAAATGGCATATAACTCCTCCGATGTGATCATAAACACTGACAGTATAACATATCAGCTGTTTTTTTACAATAATCAAAGCAGATTTTTTTTACAAAATTTAATTTTTCATTAAAATTAAAAAATAATTTATAAATAAGCGTTGCAAGTGGCGAGTTATCGTATTAAAATAATAGAATAATAAATAATATAAGTTAGGAATTTAGTTATGAAGTTGACAAAAAAAGCAATTTTACTTATTATTTCGATTATGACG
The DNA here is from genome assembly GCA_045652135.1 of Eubacteriales bacterium. GTDB lineage: Bacteria > Bacillota > Clostridia > Oscillospirales > CAG-272 > RGIG7213. Next base: position 8,794 of record JAZRTS010000089.1, read on the forward strand.
GTGTGTTCCGTGCTTTTATCTTCGTGCAGCTCTTGTGTTTCTGACAAGACCTCGACAGGAACGAAATATAGCATTATGATGGTCGGAGACATAACAGCGGAAGAAGGCTCAACGCTTCTTTCCGATATCACGTGGTCTGCAATCAAGAAGTATACCGAAGGAACCGATATGAAATATAAGTCCTTCGCACCGTCTGAAGTTGAGATGATGAACAGGGTAGAAACGGACCAGGTTCAGCAAAGCGTCGCAAAACGTTTGTCATACAATACACAGATCGAACTGGCGGCAACACAGAAAGCTGCTGATAAAGCATTTATTGTTTTACCGGGCGAAGAATATGTTGATGCATATCTTGAAAATGTCTTGAAGGATTCAAGCTATGAGAAAAAGTATTCAGGTGTTTGGTTCTTACTTACAGGCGTTTCCTCCGTTCATCAGTCGGCTGATGTTGCAAATATCGGAACACGTGCAATTACACTTGTAATAAATGAAAATGAATACGGCCAGCTTTATGGATATACGGCTGTTAAGCTTGGATATAAAAATATAGGTTATCTTGGTTCTGATTCTGCATATTCCGAAAGCTTTAAAGCAGGAATTGAAGAGGGAATCAATAAAGCTAAAACAGAGCTTTCGATCTCTGATGTTACGTTTACAAATAACGAAGATTATTCAGCGGAAAACTCTGCACGCGTAACTTCGCTTTATGAATCCTGCGATATAGTTATTCCTGAAAATGAATCATTTACAGAAGTTCTTAAGAATAGCGCAAGCGGAAAAGCGTACGTTGCAGTTGGCACTACAGATGATTCTGCGGTATATGGATACAGCTTTGATGCCGCTAAACTTCAAGAGGTAATACAGAACGCTTTGACATCGCTTTCTAACAAAGGTGAAAATAAAGATGTTAAAGTTACGGGATGCGCCGACGGAATTTGGTCTTACAACGGCAAGGATGGCTCCGCATTTACAAAAGATGCTGCAACAGCATTTATGAAAACGTTCGAAAGCTGATAAAAATTTTGCAGTGAGTGGATGCACGACATCACTCACTGCATTTTTTAGCCTTAACAGAGAATTATCAATAATTACACAAAATGCAAGTTTTGTGTAATTATTGATAAGTTTTTCGGGAATATAATCTCTTTGAGTGACTTTTTACCGTTTATTGCCTTTAATATCATCATATTTTGCAAATGCATTATACACCACACCGTATTTAATTTAAATCTTCACATGAAAAGTATCTGCCTGAAATTTTGATTTGTTTTTAATTGACGGATTTTCAAATTAAGTTATTTTGTTATGTAAGATCTGTAAAGATTTTTAAATTCCAATATTTAATTTCCTGCGATGTCATGTGCAGTAAGCTTCCGATGTGTATAACACACACCGGAAGCTTTTCTGTTTGAATCTACAACGTAATATTTTGAAGTAAACTAATTTTAAAACGTTTTAAAACAATCGCATATAATTTATTCAATATCTGCGGATTTGTTGAGTTTTGAATTTTTATTATACGCTAAACACCTAATACTTTATAATATGTTATCGTGCGCTCTCTTTTTTATGAATAAGTGTTTTGGCAGCTTTGATATTCGAGATAATTTTGATAAATATGTATAATAACCCATGAAAATATAATGCTGCCAGTGTTTTACCGACAGCATTATATAAAATTATACAAAATTTTTTAATCCATAAACGAGAACATAGAAAGCTGATTTGTTTCAGAAAGTCCGTCAAGAACTCCGTTTTGCTGTAATATTTCTATAACGGCTTTAGAGATCTTGGCTTTCTGTGACAATTCCTCGATTGAGAATATCTTTGTTCCTTTGCAGGCTTCCGCAATTTTTACAGCTACTGTGTCTCCGAGACCGGGCAGACACGAAAACGGGAGTCTTATTTTTCCGTTTTCGGGCAAAAATGCGTGTGAATCGGAATGTTCAAGACTTACAGGCAGGAATTTTATACCTCTGCAGACTGCTTCAAGTGCCAGCTGACAGGCTGAATACTGTTCGTCTTCTTTCTGGCTTTTATCCGCTTTGTTTTCTATTTCGGATATTATTTCCTTGAGCGCTGCTTTTCCTTTAAGTGCGGCTACACCGTCAAAACCGCCAGGCGCAACCGTAAAAAATGCAGCGTAGAATTCAAGCGGATAATAAACTTTATACCATCCAAGGCGAAGTGCAGATATAATATATGCTGCAGCGTGCGCTTTCGGGAACATGTATTTGATCTTCAGACATGATTCAATATACCATTCAGGAACGCCATGCTCACGCATTGCTGTAAAATGTTCCTCTTTCAGAACTTTAGGTGGTTTATTTCCCTTTCTGACTATCTCCATTATATTGAACGCCATTGACGGATCAAGTCCTTTGTGAAGCAAATAAACCATTATATCGTCACGTGTACCTATAACGTCAGAAATCGTACATGTTCCGTTTTTGATAAGCTCCTGCGCATTTCCGAGCCACACGTCAGTACCGTGCGAAAGTCCTGATATCTGCAAAAGGTCAGAAAAGTTCTTCGGCTTTGTATCAACGAGCATCTGACGAACGAATTTCGTACCAAGCTCAGGTAATCCGAAAGTTCCTACAGGTGAACCTATATCATCTGGAGTTATACCGAGTGGCTCGGTTGATAATAAAAGTCCGAGGACATTTTTATCGTTCATAGGTACGTCAAGCACGCATGTATTTGTATACTTTTCAAGCATTTTGTACTTCGTGGGTACATCATGGCCGAGTATATCAAGCTTGAGTATCGTATCGTGCAGATATTCAAACGCAAAGTGCGTTGTGACAATAGTCGATTTAGGGTCATCAGCGGGATGCTGTACGGGTGTAAAATCGTAAACGTCATATTCTCTCGGTACAACTATAATACCGCCGGGATGCTGACCTGTAGTACGTTTTACACCTACGCATTTATTTACAAGGTGCTGAACTTCTGCTTTTGTTACGTCGAAGTTATTTTCCTCCATATACTTCATAACGTAAAGGCCGTATGCCGTTTTTGATGCAAGTGTACCGATGGTACCTGCGCGGAAGACGTTTTCTTCACCGAAAAGAACTTCCGTATATTTGTGCGCATCTGCTTGGACGTCACCGGAAAAGTTGAGGTCTATATCAGGTGATTTATCACCGTAGAAGCCCAGAAACGTTTCAAACGGTATATCGTGTCCGTCGCCGCGCATAGGTGTGCCGCATTCAGGACAATTTTTGTCAGGTAAGTCGAAACCTGAACTTACAGAACCGTCTTCAATGAATTCGCTGTGTTTGCATTTGGGACACAGATAATGAGGCGGAAGCGGATTTACTTCCGTTATATTCGCCATTGTCGCAACAAATGATGAGCCGACAGAACCACGTGAGCCGACAAGATACCCTTTTTCTTCGCTGTTTTTAACGAGCTTTTGAGCGATGATATAAAGGACGCCGAATCCGTTGGAAATAATAGACGAAAGTTCTCGGTCAAGTCTTTTTTGAACAACGGGAGGAGGCGGATCACCGTACATGCTTTTCATTTTGTTGTAACACATGTCAGTGAGCTCTTGGTCAGCACCCTCAATTTTCGGAGGATAACTTCCTTTAGGAATAGGACGGACGTATTCGATCATATCCGCAATCTTATTGGGATTACTTACAACTACTTCATAAGCGAGATCCTCGGACAAATACTCAAATTCCTTGAGCATTTCATCTGTTGTACGGAAATAAACACCTATATCGTCGTCGCTGTCCTTCATTTTTTTGCCTGCAAGAATGATTTTTCTGGCAATTTCATCTTCTTTATTCAGAACGTGAGCATCGCACGTTGCGCATACCGGTATGTTAAGCTCACGTCCAAGCTCAATTATCCTTTTATTTATGTCGATGAGTGTTTGCTCACTCTTGACCTTTTCACCTCTTACAAGATAACCGTTGTTACAAAGAGGCTGTATTTCGAGATAATCATAGTAAGATGCGTGCTGTTTTATATCCTCGTCACTTCTTCCGTCAAGTATCATTGAGTATAAGTTACCCGACGAGCAGGCGGAACCGACGATAATTCCCTCCCTCAATTCATCGAGAAGCGTTTTGGGGATAAGAGGTTTTCTGTAAAAATATTTTAAGTTTGAAGCAGAAATTATTTTATAAAGATTTTTTAGTCCTATATTGTTTTTTACAAGCAGAATAATATGATGCGGACGACCTTTAAGCTGTGTGGATGATGCAGAAATCGCTTCATCAAGATCAGCGATGGTATTAATTCCCTCTTTACGAAGCTTCTCAGCCATTTTTATGAAGATATATGCAAGCATTTCTGCGTCATCACAAGCGCGGTGATGATTGAAGTCACCGAGCCCCATGTGGGTTGCAATCCTGTCAAGAGTGTGTCGCTTCAGTTCGGGATTAACATATCTTGAAAGTGAAACCGTATCAATATATCTGTTATTGAAAACAAGGTCGTGATTTTGTGCCGCGCGCGAAATAAAACTTGTATCAAACGTTGCGTTGTGAGCAATGAGAATATCGTCGCCACAAAATTCGAGAAACTGGCTTACGGCAGTTTTTACGTCCGGCGCACCCTCTATCATCGAGTCGTCAATACCTGTGAGCTCTGTTATGTTCGGTGGTATTTTCATATCGGGATCAACGAACGTGTTGAATTTGTCAATGACCTCGCCGTTCGATATTTTGACGGCTCCGATTTCAATAATACCGCAATCAATAGAACTCAACCCTGTTGTTTCTATGTCAAATACAACGAATTCACCTGATAGATCACCTGTTGCCTCGCCAAAAATTACAGATGATGAGTCATCGATAAAATATCCTTCAAGACCGTAAATGACCTTGAATGGTTCCTCACCCTCAGCTTTGGATTTATTCAGTCTTTCGGCGGCCAACATTGCTTCGGGGAATCCCTGAACATTTCCGTGGTCGGTGATTGCAACAGCTTTATGTCCCCAGCTTGCAGCTGTTTTTACAGCTTCATCGGGAGGAATAGTTGCATCAAGAGATGACATCTGTGTATGCAAATGAAGCTCTACACGTTTTTCGGAAGCACTGTCACGTCTGCCTTTTTTCTTGACTTTCACTATGTTTTTAGGTGATATTGCAAGCTCTCCGTCAAATTTATCAAGCTTTACAGCACCTGAAATCGCAACGGTAACACCGTTTTTGACAGAACATATGGGGCTGTCCTTTTCCTCAGACGGCAAAATAAGCTTACAGGTAAGCGCTGAGTCACCATCCGTAATATAAAACGAAATTATTATTTTAGCTTTGTTTCTCGTTTCTCTTTGATCTATACCGAATATCTCTCCGAATACGCAGATGTTTTTATATTCACCCTTTATATTTCTGAGCGGCACAGGATCGCTCGGTGCAAATTCCTCGCCGTATATAACCTCAGCTGATGAAGCATCAAAATACATTTTTCCTATAGAAAAAATATCTCCGTCTTTTTCACAGAAAGGCTCATCATCATAGAGAGTTGTCATTTTATTTTTGTATTCATCAAGCAACTCGTCCTTGTTTTTCGGCGCAGGCGCATTTGCTACGGCTTCCGCATCGGAAATTGCACGTTTTGCCATTTCTCTTTGCTCGTTAAGCCATTTTTTCTGATGTTCCTCATATAAAGATATGGCATCATCTGAATACGAATCGCGCTGTATCGTTATCGTATAACGCAAACCAAACTGTTCAAATATTATATCGCTTACGATGTTGGGGGCTTCGCTCAGATATATAAGGTCGATACCGCCGTTGGTAGTGGAAATAGTGACATCTATTTGATTATCACTCATTTTTACAGTATATTCATTGAAAAAGCCGCGTGTAATGGCACCGCGAAGGCTTGCTTCGAAAAATATGCTGTCCATTACTTTTTGCGAAAACCATTCTTTTTTATACTGCGGCTTGATTTTGACAAAGTTCACTTGGTAGGCGTTTTTTATATCGTCGCAAAGATTGAAAAGTTCCCTTGCGGAAACGAATTCGCTCATTTCAGCGGTTACTTCTATGTATCTGCTTTCTCTGTCAACTCTCGTTCTTACGGAAAAACAGGATGACAAAATACGCCTCTGAAAATCATTCTTCGGCGTATATTTTGAAAATACATTTTGCAAAGTTTTTGAGTTACTCATAACTTATTTATCTCATCACATAATACATCGAGTATTATGTCTTCTTTGTATTTGCCAACAATCGTTCCTTTTTTGAAAAGCAATGCCTCGCCGACTCCTCCGGCAATTCCTATATCAGCCTCTTTTGCCTCGCCTGGACCGTTAACGACACATCCCATTATTGCAACGTTTAAGTTGCGAGATGGGGTAAGTGTCGGAATTCGTTTTTCAAATTCTTCACAAAGTGTTATCAGATCTATCTTTGTTCTTCCGCAGGTTGGGCAGGAAATAAGATTGATCTTCTTTTCAAACATTCCGAGGCTGAACAATATTTCTCTTGCCGCACGTATTTCCTCGACAGGGTCGGCAGTTAAGGAAACACGTACCGTATCACCGATACCACGGCTTAACAGCGCGCCGATGCCAACTGAATTTTTAACGATTCCGGAATATCTTGTTCCGGCTTCAGTTACACCGAGATGGATGGGATAATTGCACTTGTCTGCAATTATCTCAACAGCCTTTATCATTTTAATTGTATCAGAAGATTTGACGGATAAAACTATATCGTCAAAATTATACTTTTCAAGAAGTCCTGCATGAAACATTGCGGACTCTGCAAGTGCTTCGGCTGTGGGCGAACCGTATTTTGCAAGGATCTCCTTTTCAAGAGAGCCACCGTTAACACCTATCCTTATCGGAACGTTGGCAGCTTTTGCTGCACGTGCAACTTGCTTAACTCGGTCTTCATCTCCGATATTTCCGGGATTTATTCGTATTTTATCAATGCCGAGGGCGATACATTCAAGCGCTATTTTATAATCAAAGTGAATATCTGCTACAAGCGGAAGATTGGGATATTCACATTTGAGCTTATATATATTTTTTGCTTCGGCAATATCGGGTGCGGAAACTCTCAAAATATCGCATCCCGCTTCCGCAAGACGCTTCGTTTGCTCGTAAAGAGTTTTGTAGTCACCTGCAGGCGAGTTGGTCATTGACTGTATTGCAATTTTTTCGCCACCGCCGATGGTAATATCACCTATTTTTATTTTCTTCGTATTTCTTCTCATTTTATAAACGAAATAATGTCCTTAAACGTTATTAATATCATAAACAGCATAAGTATGACTATGCCGGCAAAGTGCACTAATCCCTCGTATTTCGGCGGCACGGGCTTTCTTCTTATCATTTCTATGATAAGAAACACAAGTCTTCCGCCGTCAAGTGCAGGCAACGGCAAAAGATTAAAAATACCGAGGTTCATACTTATAAATATACACATATATACAAGGTCTGGTAATCCGTTTTTCGCTGTTTCCGCAACAGCAGATGTTGCACCTACAGGCCCCGAAAGTTGCGCCATGCCGTATTTGCCGGTAACAAGTCCTGTGAGTGAATCCCAGATTATTTCAATCGTATTGAATGCTGACGAAAGACCGTACGATACTACGTTTGTGAAATTCTTTTCAAGCGGCGCAACACTGAAAAACATTTCACCGTACGTCAGTCCGTCCTTCTCGCTCGTCGGAAAGACGACGTCATTCAAAACAACAGTTTCGCCGTTTCGTATAACGGTAATATCAACAGGTTCCGTGCACTTGTCAAATACCGTATACAGAAGATCCTGTGTATAACGTACACCCTCTCCATCTATTTCTTTGATTGTATCGCCTATTATAATTCCGGATGAATCAGCAAAATCTTTATAATTATCGTTAAACTTAGATACTGTTGTTCCACCGATATTAAATGATACAGCGACAAGCAATACCATAAGCACTATGCCCGTAACGATATTTGTAAGTGCGCCGGCGGAAACGATTATAAATCTTTGCCACGCGGGTTTCTTGTTCAATGCATTTTCGTCATCGGATTCCTCGTCCTCACCTACCATACTTACAAATCCGCCGATAGGCAAAAGACGAAGTGAATAAAGTATCTGTGTCTTTTTGCTTCTGTAATTTACAATTTTCGGCCCCATTCCTATAGCAAATTCATTAATAGAAACGTGGAAAATACGTGCGGTTATATAGTGTCCGAACTCGTGTATGAAAATGAGCATTCCGAACACAAGAAGCGCAAGAAGGATGTAAAGAATATTAGATAAAATGTTTATGGTAATTACCAAGCCTTTCTGTCATACAGATCCATTGTCAGATCTCTTGCATCTTTATCACATGAAAGAATATCATCAAGTGTGGGGATTTCGATGTTTTTGTAATTCATAACTACTGCGCTGACGAGCTTCGGAATGTCTGTAAATCTTATCTTTTCCTCAAGGAAAAGCCCTGCGGCGATTTCATTTGATGCGTTGTATACACAAGGTATAACACCGCCCTTTTGCGCAGCATATTCAGCAAGCGGGAGCATCGTGAATACATCTTTGTCGGGCTTTGCGAATGTAAGCGAGGAAAGAGACGTAAAATCTATCGGTTTAACGACGCCGTCTATTCTGTCCGGATATGTCAACGCATATTTTGCGGGATACCGCATATCGGGAACACCGAGCTGTGCGATGACGCTGTTATCTTTATATTCCACCATCGAGTGAATTATGCTTTGACGGTGGATTATTACTTCAATTTCGTCAAGGCTTACGTCAAACAGCTTCATTGCCTCGATTATTTCAAGTCCTTTATTTGCAAGACTCGCAGAATCAACTGTTATCTTTTTTCCCATATTCCATGTGGGATGGGCAAGCGCATCGGCAAGTGTAACGCTTTCAAGCTGTTCTTTTGTGTAACCGAAAAAAGGGCCTCCTGAGGCTGTAAGAAGTATACGTTTAATTTCCTTCTTTTCGCCGTTATTAAGGCATTGATGGATCGCGCAGTGTTCACTGTCAACGGGCAGTATTCTGCCGCCATGTTTTTTCGCTGTTTGGTTTACAATATCACCTGCGCAAACCATACTTTCTTTGTTTGCAAGCGCAAGTGTTTTACCTGCTCTCAATGCGTAAAGTGTCGGGAGCAAGCCATTTTTTCCGGATATCGAATTAAAAACAATATCGCAACTTGTGTCAGCTGCGATATTGCAAACACTTTCATACCCGGAAACTATTTTACAGTTTGTGTCAGCGACGGAAAGTTTTAATGATTTTGCCGCGTCTTCGTTTGCAACAGCACATACGTCGGGTGAAAATTTTCTTATTTGTTTTTCAAGCAGAGATATGTTTCCGAACGCCGCCAGTGCCTTTACTCTGACACCGAAATGATCTGCCACCTCTGCCGTCTGTGTTCCGACAGATCCGGTAGACCCAAGTATTACAATGCTTTTTTCGTTTATATTCATATCAAACTTATTACTCCGCATACTATGCTCAAAAACAGTGAAACAGCGATTATACTGTCAAATCTGTCAAGTATGCCGCCGTGTCCCGGCAGAAGCTTTCCGAAATCTTTTATTCCGAATTTTCTCTTAACGAGCGACATAAGAAGGTCGCCAATCTGTGATACAACTGATGTAAAAGGTGCCATAACAATCAAGAATATGTACTGTGCTGCAGTAAGATCCAAAAACAGTAAACTGTAGACCACAAAGCAAATAACATTTCCGACTGTTCCGCCAATAGCACCTTCAACTGTTTTTTTAGGTGATACATCAGGTATGAGCTTATGCTTACCGAAAAGCATACCTGTAAAATACGCAAATATGTCAGTTGACCAAGCGGCAACAAATATAAGCGGATAAAATACAGCACCGTCGTTCATATCTCTTATGAAAATGATAGAAGACAGTCCGCATACGGCATATACACACATCAGTGATGAAAACGATGATTTTATTATATCAATTTTGCCTTTTGAAAATATAGACAAAGCAAATGATATAAAAATATAGATAAGAACCGTACAGACACAAAGCTTTACGCTGTCGATCGATAAATTGAATAGCTTTTCCGTTCTCATTGCAAAAGGAATTATGAATGCCATTATGAAAGTGGGAACGGCAACCGCTTTATTATTCAACTCTCCTGTACATTTTAAAAACTCATACACCGCAATAACGGAAAGAGCTGCCATGAATATATTGAATATCACCGTATCTGAATAGATAAGTATCGGTAATATCAATACAAGTCCGATAATTGCAGTAATTATTCGTGTACGCAAAAGAAATTCTCCTAATTAAACTCCGCCAAAGCGGCGGTTTCTGTTATTGAATGCTTCAACAGCTTTATCAACATCCTTCGGTGAAAGATCGGGCCACAGAACGTCTGTAAAATAAAGTTCTGAATAAGCGCTCTGCCACATCAAAAAGTTAGATATTCTGTATTCTCCGCCGGTTCTTACGATAAGATCGGGCATAGGAGAATCTTTTGTATAAAGTCTTGCGGTAATATCATCTTCCGTGATGTTTGTGATTCCCTCTTTTATACATTCGTTTACGGCATGCACGATCTCGTCGCGTCCTCCGTAATTAATACCGATGTTCAGGATATATTTATTGCTTTTTGAATCAGCCTCTGTTTTTTCCATCCTCTCGCGAAGCTCAGGCGGAAAAGCGCTTTTATCACCGAGAAAAATTATTCTGATGTTTTTCTCCATCATTTCCCTTATAGCAAAATCAAGATATTGATTGAACAAAGTCATAATGGATTTAACTTCACGTTCGGGTCTTTTCCAGTTTTCCGTCGAAAAGGCATAAACGGTAACGGCCTCAACTTCAAGCTCTCGGCAGTACTCAACAATTTTCCTAAACGTTTCAGCACCGACCTTGTGTCCGTATTCGCGAGGCATCAAGCGTTTTTTTGCCCACCTACCGTTACCGTCCATGATAAAAGCAATATGTTTGAGTTGTTTTGCTTTATCAGCCATCAGATCTCCATAATTTCCTTGGATTTAGCGTTTGTGATAGCATCGATCTCTTTGATGTATTTATCTGTGAGGTCCTGAATAGCCTTGTCAGACTGCTTGAGTTCGTCTTCTGTCATCTCGTTGTTTTTCTTCATCGCTTTGCTCTTATCGTTTGCGTCGCGGCGGATGTTACGGATAGCGACCTTTGCATCTTCACCCATCTTTGCAACCTGCTTTGTAAGAGACTTTCTGGATTCCTCTGTAAGTGCGGGGAAAACAAGGCGGATGCACTTACCGTCATTCTGAGGGTTGATACCGATATCAGCTACCTGAATAGCCTTTTCGATATTCTTGAGCGTGGAAGCATCCCAAGGAGAGATAGTGATAGTTCTTGCGTCTATGCACTTTACTTCTGCCATAGACTGGATCTGTGTAGGGGATCCGTAGTAATCAACTGTAACTTTATCAAGAACAGCAGGTGTTGCTCTGCCTGCTCTTACAGTTGTAAGCTCATAATTATAAGCTGCGAGAGATTTTTTCATTCTTTCTTCGTATTCTTTTACTTCAAGTTTCATTTTAAATTCTCCTTAATCAGTTGTTTATTATAGTGCCTATGGCTTCTCCACAAGCAGCTTTTATTATATTCTGTGGATCATCAAGCGCGAAAAGCAGTATAGGAAGATCATTTTCCATCGCAAGACAAGTAGATGCTGGGTCAGTTGCTTTGAGATTCTTTTCAAGAACCTCGGCAAACGTAAGCTTGTCATATTTCTTTGCAGTTTTATCAATTCTCGGATCGGCTGTATATATACCGTCGATATTCTTCGCCAAAAAGGCAATATCAGCTTTTATTTCAAGTGCGCGGAGTATTGCGCCTGTATCCGTTGTAAAGAACGGATTTCCGGTGCCGCCGCCTAAAATAACAGCAGAACCGCTTTCAAGAGCCGCTATTGCATCACGTGATGTAAATAACTTTGCGAGCTTATTCATTTCAAATGCCGACATAACAACAGAGTTAACACCCGCTTTTTTCAGCGACTGCTCAAATGCTATACAATTCATCATTGTAGCAAGCATTCCCATATCGTCTGCCCTTGTGCGGTCAAAGCTTACACCGTTTTTAGCACCTCTCCAGATGTTACCGCCTCCAATGAGAACGGCAACCTGTACGCCTGAATCAACAAGCTGTTTTACAACACTGCTGATATTGGCAAGTACATCAAAATTTAGTATTCCGTCATTCTCTGCTCCGTTGCCGAGAGCTTCGCCGGATAGCTTGATAAGTATTCTTTTATAAACAGGTTTCATAATAGACACTTTTTTCCTTATAATTTTATTTTATATTCTAACTCAAAGATTTTAACCTGTATTGATAAAATTGTAAACAGAATAAAAAGTGAGCAAAAGAAAACACGGCATATACATAACGCATATGCCGTGTTGATTTCATAAGATTAACCCTTAACGAGCTTTTCGATTTCAGCTGCGAAGTCATCTTCGCGCTTAGCAATACCTTCGCCCTTTTCGTACTTAACGAAAGCAGCAATGGAAAGATCAGCGCCGATTTCCTTTGCAACGGATTCAACGTACTTACCTACTGTGAAGGAATCGTCCTTAACGTAAGCCTGGAAAAGCAAGCAGTTATTATCATAGAACTTGCTAAGCTTACCGGCAGCCATTTTGTCAAGAATTGCTTCAGGCTTGGAAGCGTTCTTGGGATCGTTCTTGATCTGTGTAAGAATGATTTCCTTTTCGTTTTCGATAACGGATTCGGGAACATCTTCCTTAGCAAGATATGAAGGAGACATAGCTGCGATCTGAAGTGCAACATTCTTTGCACATTCTGCAACTGCATCTGTCTTAGCAACATCGTCAGCGCAATCCATCTTAACGATAACACCTGTAGCGCCCTTGCCGTGGATGTATGTTGTAACGTTGCCTTCAACAACAACGAAACGGCGGATGTTCATATTTTCGCCAATAGTGAAGATCTTGTCCTTGAGAGAAGCTTCAACTGTGAATTCGGAACCAACCATAGGAAGAGCGAGAAGTTCTTCGATAGTTGCGGGCTTGTTAGCAAGAATTGTCTTTTCGATGTCCTTAACGAAAGCAACGAATGTTTCGTTCTTAGCAACGAAGTCTGTTTCTGCGTTAACTTCGATCATAACAGCAGTTTTTCCGTCTTCGCTTACCATGATATCAACGATACCTTCAGCAGCTATACGGTCTGCCTTCTTTGCAGCAACAGCAAGTCCCTTTTCACGGAGATACTTGATAGCACCTTCAACATCACCGTCAGCAGCGTCAAGTGCCTTCTTGCACTCCATCATACCGCAGTTTGTCTTTGCTCTGAGGTCTGCAACGTCTTTAGCTGTAAATTTAGCCATTATATTATCCTCCGAATTATTCGTTTGTTTCTTCTACTGCTTCAGCAGCTTCTTCAGCGGGAGCTTCAGCTTCGAAAGCTTCGCCCTGCTTACCTTCGATAACAGCATCAGCGAGTACCGAGCTTATAAGCTTGATAGCTCTGATAGCATCGTCGTTACCGGGGATGATGTAATCAGCATCATCGGGATCGCAGTTTGTGTCAACGATAGCAACAACGGGAATACCGAGGTTCTTAGCTTCTGCAACAGCGTTCTTTTCTTTCTTGGGGTCAACTATGAAAATAGCATCGGGAAGCTCTGTCATTTCCTTGATACCGCCGTAGTTGCGTTCAAGGTCAGCAATTTCCTTGTTAAGAGCAGCTGCTTCCTTCTTGGGAAGAAGATCAAATGTTCCGTCAGCTCTCATCTTTTCGAGGCTGATAAGACGGTTGATGCTCTTCTTGATTGTTTTGAAGTTTGTAAGCATACCGCCGGGCCAACGCTCATTTACAAAGTACATACCGCATCTGGATGCTTCTTCCTTGATAGCATCAGCTGCCTGCTTCTTTGTACCTACGAAAAGGATGTTCTTTCCTTCTTCGGAGAGTGAACGTACGTATATATACGCTTCTTCAAACTTCTTAACGGTCTTCTGCAAGTCGATGATGTAGATACCGTTTCTTTCAGTGAAGATGTACTCAGCCATTTTAGGGTTCCATCTTCTTGTGTGGTGTCCGAAGTGAACACCTGCTTCAAGCAACTGCTTGATTGTGATAACAGACATAATGTCCTCCTTGGTTTTTTCCTCCATCTCAAAACCCCTGTGCGAGTACAAAAGCACCACCGGGCACAGCTTATGAGATGTGCGGATTTTTATAGTCGCATTTTCATGCGCCGAACAATAATAGCACAAAATACATATATTGTCAACTGACAACGTAGATTTTTTTCAAATGTTTATTAAAAATTAACAATTGTCATCATTTAAAAATGACATTTCCCTCCCCGATAAGCCGTTCGAGCCTGTCGACAAGAAGCTTTGTTGGGATTATTCTGATATTTGCACGGCTGTATTTTTTGTCTTTTTCAGAATAAATTACAACCTCGTATTCAGCACCGTCGGCTTCATAAATCGAAACAAGGCTTACAGCACGTTTGTATATTTCACCCTCAAAATCAGGAAGCTTTACATACATTATTTTCTTCTCTGATTTCGATTCAGGTTTATATTCGGTGTTGTCACGGAGCTTGAGTACGGATGATGCAAGAATTTTTGCACCTTCTTCGTCAAAGGTTACTTCTCCGTGAACGACCACAGCCGTATCGGGCAAAAGATATGCACCCGATGAATTGAGAACCTTCGGAAATATAACGATCTCAATTTCGGAAAATCTGTCTTCAAGCATTATAAATGCCATAAGATCACCTTTTTTGGTGTTTTTATTTACTCGCCTCCGTATAATTCCACACAAAGCAACACGCTGTTTTTCTGTATATTTTCCGCTATCGTTTTCAAATGATGAGATAATGTCAGATATTTCATCCGGCTTTATATCTTTTATATTCTTGCTGAAATTGTCAAGCAGATGTCCTGAAAAATAAAGTCCGGAGGCTTCTTTTTCAAAGTTCAGTCTGTCTTTTAAAGAAAATTCGGGAATATCGGGATATGAATAGTCTGTAGTTTTAACAGATACAGCATCTGTTATATCAAACATATCCATTTGTCCTGATATATTCTTCCGTTTAACGTCAAGTTCAGCATCAAGCATTTCTTCGTACACGGCAAGCAATCTGCTTCTGAAAATTCCCATTGAGTCGAATGCACCGCATTTTATCAGAGATTCTATCTGCTTTTTATTGCTGTCGTATTTCGCCATGCGTCGGATGAAATCGTCAAATCCCGTAAAAGGTGTCCTGCTTCTTTCCGTAATTATATTATCTACAAAAGCACCGCCTACGTTTTTAACCGCAAAAAGTCCGAAACGTATCATGGCTTTTTTGTCTTTCTTGACGACATTGAAATATTTTCCGCTTTCGTTTACATCAGGCGGAAGAACATCGATGCCGTTACGCTGGCAATGTGTAATATACCACGATATTTTTGTGAAGTTACCAAGTTCACTCGTAAGAAGTGACGCCATATATTCCGGGAAATATTTGCATTTGAGGTATGCGGTTCTGTACGTCAGAAAGGCATAAGATGCCGCATGGGATTTATTGAACGCATACTTTGCAAATCCTGCAAGATTGTCAAAAAGCTTGTCGGCTTCTTTTTCATCCACTCCTCGTTCAACGGCGCCTTTTACAAATATTTCACGGTGTTCTTCCATCTCATCCGCCTTTTTCTTTGACATAAGGCGGCGCACTATATCAGCCTTGCCGTACGTGTAGCCTGCAAGAGTGCGGAAAATTTCCATTACCTGTTCTTGATACACAACTACACCGTTTGTGATATCAAGAATATTTTCAAGAAGCGGCGTGGGATATGATATTTTTTCGGGATTTGCCCTGTTTTCAAGGTATTTTGGGATTGAATCCATCGGTCCCGGGCGGTAGAGGGCTATTGCCGCAATTATATCTTCAATACATCTCGGTTTCAGTTGAGTTAAAAGCTTGCGCATACCGGCGCTTTCAAGTTGAAACAACCCTTCACTGTCGCCCGCAGTTATCATTTTATATACATCGTCACAATCTGCAGGGATCGTATATATGTCAAAATTCGAGTCTTCTTTTCTTATCTGGTCGACAGTATTGTCGATTATTGTCAGATATTTTATTCCCAAAAGGTCGAATTTTACAAGCCCGAGCTTCGAAACGGCATCCATATCATACTGTGTCAAAACAACATCGCCGTTTACTGCAAGCGGTACATATGAATCAACAGTATCCTTTGTAATTACCACACCTGCGGCATGCGTTGATATATTTCTTGGCATACCCTCGATGCTCATGGCGGTATCAAGTAATTCACGTACCTTTTCATCTGAATTATAAAGCTTTAAAAGTCCTTCGCCTTCAGATGATTCAAGTGCATCCTTGATCGTGATTTTTAATCTTTGAGGAATTAATCTTGCAACGGTATCGACCTCAGAATAGGACATTCCGAGCGCTCGTCCGCAATCACGCACAGCCGCCTTGGCGGCAAGTGTGTTGTACGTAATTATCTGACAAACGTGATCTCTGCCGTATTTTTGTGTCAGATATTCAATCACCAGATGACGTCTGTCGTCAGCAAAGTCAACGTCAATATCGGGCATGCTTACGCGTTCGGGGTTCAAAAACCTTTCAAACATAAGTCCGTATGTTATCGAGTCAATATCGGTAATTCCTATAAGATAAGCAACCAGTGAGCCTGCACCCGAACCTCGTCCGGGACCTACTGATATTCCGTTATTTTTAGCATATAAAACGTAATCTGAAACGATGAGGAAATACTCCGAAAAGCCCATTTGGTCTATCACAGAAAGCTCGTAATCTATTCTTTCGGTGTATTCGTCACCGTTAGGAGTTATAATTCCCTTTTCACATTTTTCTTTGTATCCGTTATACGCAAGTGTCTTCAGATATTCACCTGCGGAAAGTCCGTCCGGGGGTGTAAATGTGGGTAGATAAAGTTTTGAAAAATCAAAATCAAAATTGCATTTTTCTGCAATTTTTTCCGTATTTTCGAGTGCCTCGGGTATACGGAAAAATATTCGCTTCATTTCCTCTTCTGATTTTATATAAAATTCATTTGTTTCGAAACCGATAGGTCTGCCGTTTGTTATAACGGTGTTCGTCTGAACACACATAAGAACAGCCTGTGTATCGGCATCGCCGCGCCTGATATAGTGAACGTCATTTGTTGCTACGGTGGGAATTGACAGCTCTTCAGCAAGCTCGCAAAGTGAATATAAAACTTCTTCCTCGTCCTCTGTGTTGTGGTTCTGAAGCTCTATATAAAAATCCTCACCGAATGCCTCCTTGAGCAAAACGGCATATTTACGCGCAAGGTCGGGCAATCCTTTTAAAAGCATAGAGGGAATGTATCCCGCAATACAGCCGGAAAGGCAAATAAGCCCCTCTTTGTGTTCAAGCAAAAGCTCGGTATCTATTCTCGGTTTTGAATAAAATCCTTCCGTGAAGCCTGTAGATACAAGCTTGATGAGGTTTTTATAGCCTGTTTCATCTTTGCACAAAAGAACCATATGGTAGTATGCGCCGTCAGCGCCTTTTGTTTTGTCGAATCTCGAATGAGGCGCAACATATACCTCACATCCGATTATCGGCTTTACACCTTCCTTTTTGCAGGCATCATAAAAAGCCACAGCGCCGTACATAGTTCCGTGGTCGGTAATAGCTATAGCATTTTGTCCGAGTTTTTTTGCCTGCTTTGCCATATCGGTAACACGGCACGCGCCGTCAAGCAAGCTGTATTCGCTGTGATTGTGAAGATGTACGAATCCCAATTACTTTTTCATCCTTTCGTTTGCAAAAGCAGTTATACGGCGAAGTCTGTGAGAAAGCCCTGATTTTGATATAGGGGGATCAAATATAGCCGCAAGCTCAGACAGGCTGAGCCCGGGGTTTTCAAATCTGATACGGGCGGTTTTTTGAAGCTCTGCATCAAGCTCATTTATCTCTCCCGAATCAATAAGAAACTGTATAAGATTATTTATTTCGTTGCAGGCATTTACCGTTTTTTCAATATTTGCTGTTTCGAAATTAACACGTCTGTTTGCGTTATTTCGGTATTCCTTCATTATTTTGCGGTTTATCACCTCAAAAGCCGCATTTGTTGCGCCTATGGCATTTAAAAAATCAACTATCTGTTCGCTGTCTTTATAATATATTACATTACTTGACTTGCGCACCGTCGTTCTGGTGGGGAGTCCTATATCGCTCAAAAGCTTGACCATATCACGTGTAAGATTAGTATATGGTGTGGAAATTTCAAGATGATATGAGGCTTTTGGATCCGAAACAGTACCTGAAGCAAGAAAAGCGCCTCTTGTGAACATTCTGCGGCAACTGTCACATTCAAAGATTTTTTCGTTTATTCGGTAAAACGATGCTGCACCATCGGGTACGAGCGCTCTCAACGGCATCAGACGTTTGGTAGAAACTGCAGTTATTTTGTAGCTGTTATATGCGATTTTTATACCGTCTTCACTTGCATGCTTTTCTGTCACGTATTCGTTTGTATCAACGTCATAAAGCTCTTTCAAAAGATTGACATAAAGCTCGGCTGTTTCTTTATTTTCGGTTATAAGCTTCAATTTATCAGCCTGGAATATATTTGAAAATGCAAGCATTCCCGACAAAAGTGCTCGTTTACAGCAATTCTTGTTTATTTCGTAGTTGCATAAAGCTGTTTTCGTTTCGCTTGAAAAAGACATTTTTCACCTATTTAATGAATCTGATCTCGCACTCGATATCGATTCCTTCTTTATCCTTTATAACCGACTTTACCGTGTTGACAAGCTCTTTTATATCACGGCAAGTGGCTTCGTTTCTGTTTATTATAAATCCTGCGTGTTTTTCGGATATTTGCGCACCGCCGACGGAAAAGCCTTTCAGCCCAGCTTCATCGATCATTTTTGCGGTGTACCGTCCCGGATATCGCTTAAAAGCTGAGCCTGCACTCGGATAATTAAGCGGCTGCTTATCTCGTCTTTTGCCGATAATTTCGCTCATTTCACGCTTTATTTCATCTTTATCACCGTACGAAAGCTCAAAGTTGGCCCATATGATGATAAGACCGTTGTCTTCAAATGCAGAATGTCTGTATGAAAAATCACATTCCTCTTTTGTAAGCGTTATGAGTTTTGATGTTTCGGGATCAAAGCAAGTTACATCTACAACACAGTCTTTTATTTCTCCGTCATAAGCACCGGCGTTCATAAACACAGCGCCACCTACAGTTCCCGGGATACCGTACGCAAACTGCAAGCCTGAAAGTGATGCGTTGGAGGCAGCCGTGCAAAGTGCGTGAAGCGGAACGCCGCACTCGGCGCAAATTCTATTTTCAGATACTGCCAACTGTTTAAGATCGGTAGTTACCACAACTATTCCGTCGTATCCGTCATCATCAAACACAATGTTTGAGCCGTTTCCTATAACAATAAATTTTGTATTGTTTTTCTTGAGAATTTCAATACACGATTTGAACGCATCAACTGTACTTGGAAACACAGCGGTACAATCTCCGCCGACTTTAAATGTTGTGAGCTGTTTGCATGACACATTCTCGGTAAGTTTAAGACCTTGGATATTCGAAAGCAATTCAATTATTTTTTTCATAAGCATATCATATCTATAAATTTATTTTAGAATAACAAAAAGTGCGATTTGTGCATTTTGACGAATGAATAAATATGCGTGTATAATTATTCATATTGGCTACATAAGGGGTGCAAAGGCACGTGCGACAGCATAAAACAGCTTTTTTATACCCGTTTTTCTTATTACAAAATCCTTGGGGATTTCTTCGCATACGTCAAGTGTCGTTACAATATCATTTTCTATATCTTTTATACACTTACAGTGCGCAAGCCAAAGACCGCATTCAAAGTGCAAATAAAGACTTCTGTAATCAAGATTTACCGTGCCTACAGTCGCATATTTACCGTCAACATCAAACATTTTTGCGTGTATAAATCCGGGTGTAAATTCAAATATACGTACACCTGCACGGAGCAATTCCGAATAATTTGAACGTGTGACCTGAAAAACAAGCTTCTTATCGGGAACACCGGGGGTTATTATAACAACGGTAACACCTGATTTTGCGGCATTGCAAAGCGCTGTGCGTATTACATTGTCAATTATAAGATAAGGTGTAGTGATAAGTATATATTCCTTTGCCGAATTTATCATATTGAGATATACGTTCTGCCCTACCGCTTCTCTGTCCGTCGGATTGTCACAGTACGGCTGTACGTACCCATCACATTCAGTAGAGACGGATTTGCTTGAACTTTCAAAATAAAACCTTTCAAGCGACTCATCCTCTTTTGTAATATATCTCCACATTCCGAGAAACATCGCTGTAAGACTGAACGCCGCCTCACCTTTTATCATAACGGCTGTATCTTTCCAATAGCCGAATCTTTCTTTCTTATTAATATATTCATCTCCGAAATTTATTCCGCCTGTAAAAGCCACTTTTCCGTCTATGACACATATTTTTCTATGGTCGCGATTGTTGAGCTTCGGAGAAAGCACAGGCTTGAGTTTATTGAATATAAAGCATTTAATGCCGTATTTTTTAAGTTCTTCGGGATATCTTTTAGGGAGTCCTGTTGCGCATCCGAAATCATCGTAAATAATGCGAACATCAAGTCCCTCTGACGCTTTGCGTTTAAGCACATCAAGCGTACGCTCCCACATATCACCGTCATGTATTATAAAATATTCCATGAATATATACTTCTCTGCTCTTTCAAGCTCACAAAGAAGTGCCGAGAGCTTTTTTTCACCCGATGATAAGTATTCCGCATAAGTATTTTTGTAAAGCGGGCTGTATGCGTATTTTTCCATATATAACGATTGCTTATTGCCTACAGCATCATCCATGACGGTATGCGGATTATAATCACTTTTGCAAAGCTCCTCTTGCTTTTCGTTTACGATTGTCATTTTGCTTATTTGGCGTTTAGAAAGATTATCCTTGCCGAATATCAAGTAAATAAGCACACCGATCATAGGAAATACAATTAAAGGAAGAATCCACGCTGTTTTATAAGCAGGATTACTGTCATTATTTATTATATGCAAAGCACAAAGTGTGGCAACAGCAATGGAAACCGTATGATATTGAACGTAGTAATCCTTTAAATCAACAATAAACAGAACAAGTAATAGTAACTGAAATATAAGAAGAAGCGAAAATATTACAAGCCTGTGTGTTAAAAAACGAAGTATCTTTTTCATAATTATAATAAAGCGGGCGTGCACCGCACGGCACGGGATTGCCGCAAAGGACGGCGCACGCCCTTAAAGGTTTATTTAACGAACTTTATTATTCGTAAAGCTTTGCCATGTTAACAAGCTTTCTGTATTTTTCCTTAGCCTGTTTTTCAGCAATAGCGAAGAGTTCTTCAGCTCTTTCAGGGAATGCTCTTACAAGTGAATTGTAACGAACCTCGGACATAATGAAGTCACGGTAGGAAAGCGTGGGTTCCTTGGAATCAAGTGTAAAGGGCTGTTCCTTGTCGGGGTTGAAGCGGAATGTGTGCCAGTAACCGGACTGAACTGCATTCTTTGTTTCCTGCATGCTTGTTGCAAGACCCTTCTTGATACCGTGGTTGATACAAGGAGCGTATGCAATGATGAGAGACGGACCCTTGTATGCTTCAGCTTCAAGAATTGCCTTCAAGCACTGGTTGTAGTCAGCACCCATAGCGATCTGTGCTGTGTATACATAGCCGTAAGACATAGCAATCTGAGCAAGATCCTTCTTCTTTGTAGGCTTACCTGATGCTGCAAACTGTGCAACAGAACCTGTAGGTGTAGACTTGGAAGCCTGACCGCCTGTGTTGGAGTAAACCTCTGTATCGAATACGAAGATGTTGATGTCTTCGCCGGAAGCGATAGCGTGGTCAAGACCGCCGAAGCCGATGTCATAAGCCCAACCGTCACCACCGAAGATCCAGATGGACTTCTTAACGAAGAGATCCTTCATAGCGAGAGCCTGCTTGCAGAGGTCGCACTTGTCAGCGCAAGGTGTCAAAGCTGCTTCGAGCTGAGCTGCGGCAAACTTGGAAGCTGTGCCGTCATCCTTAGCTTCGAGCCATGCCTTGGAAGCTTCTGCAATAGCTGCATCCTCAGATGCTGCGAGCTTTTCAACGATTTCTGCAAGAAGCGCACGGCGCTGTCTTGTAGCTGTTGCCATACCAAGACCGTATTCTGCGTTATCTTCGAACAAGGAGTTAGCCCAAGCGGGACCCTTGCCTTCTTTATTTGTTGTATAAGGTGTGGAAGGTGCAGAGCCGCCCCAGATTGAAGAACAACCTGTTGCATTTGCAATGAACATTCTGTCACCGAAGAGCTGTGTTACGAGCTTAGCGTAAGGTGTTTCACCACAGCCGGGGCAAGCGCCGGAGAACTCGAGAAGGGGCTGCTTGAACTGCGAACCCTTAACTGTTTCGGGCTTGAACTTAGCAAGAACGTCTGCATCGTCTGTGTATTTGTATGCAAGATCAAAGTTCTTCTGTTCAGCTACCTGTGTATCAAGGGGCTTCATTGTGAGAGCCTTAGCGCCCTTCTTGCCGGGACATACCTGAGCACAAGAGCCACAGCCTGTACAGTCAAGAGCAGATACAACGATAGCAAACTTGTATCCTGCAAGACCTGTCATAGCAAGTGTCTTCATATCGCCTGTGTCATCACCTTCAGGGATAGCAACAGGACGGATAACAGCGTGAGGACAAACGTAAGAACAGAAGTTACACTGAATACAGTTTTCGGGATTCCATTCGGGAACGTCAACTGCAATACCTCTCTTTTCGAAAGCGGCAAGACCCTGCGGGAATGTACCGTCAGCTTCCTTAACGAATGTGGAAACAGGGAGATCGTCACCCTTCTGTGCATTTACGGGTGTAAGAATTTCTTTTTCGAATCTTGCAAGCATATCGCTCTCATCTGCCTTTGCGCAGTCTGTGCAAGCATCGTCGGATGCGTTCGCCCATTCAGCGGGAACGTCGATCTTAACGAGGTTTGCAATACCGAGGTCGATAGCGCTCTGGTTCATTCTTACGATGTCGTCACCCTTCTTGGAGAAGGACTTAACAACTGCATCCTTCATGTATGCAACTGCTTCATCTATCGGAATGATGTTAGCAAGCTTGAAGAAAGCTGCTTGAAGTACCATGCTGAAACGGTTGCCGAGACCAAGCTCACGAGCAATCTTAACACCGTCAACTGTGTAGAAGTTTACATTCTTGTTAGCGAGGTCACGCTTAACGTTTGCAGGAAGTCTTTCGTTGAGTTCTTCAGCTGTCCAGCCTGTGTTAAGAAGGAATGTACCGCCGTTCTTAACATCCTTTGTCATATCGTACTTTGTAAGATATGCTACGTTGTGGCAAGCAACGAAGTCAGCCATAGAAACGTAGTAAGGGCTCTTTATGGGCTTGTCACCGAAACGAAGGTGGGAAATTGTTACGCCGCCACTCTTCTTGGAGTCGTATGCGAAGTAAGCCTGAACCTTCTTGTCTGTGTGGTCACCGATGATCTTGATGGAGTTCTTGTTTGCACCAACAGTACCGTCAGCACCGATACCCCAGAACTTGCAGCAGATAGTGCCTTCGGGAACTGTATCGGGGTTTTCGCAGTCAACGAGTGAAAGACCTGTAACGTCATCGTTGATGCTGATCGTGAAGTGATTCTTGGGAGCTTCTGCATCGAGGTTTCTGTAAACAGAAATGATGTTTGCAGGTGTTGTGTCCTTGGAACCGAGACCGTAACGGCCGCCAACGAGAACGTCAACCTTAACACCTTCCTGCTCAAATGCGGAGCAAACGTCAAGATACAAAGGTTCGCCGATAGCACCGGGTTCCTTTGTTCTGTCCATAACAGCGATCTTCTTTGCTGTTGCGGGAATAGCGGCTACAAAGTGCTTTGTTGAGAAAGGTCTGTAAAGACGAACCTTAACAAGACCAACCTTTTCACCCTTAGCCATAAGGTAGTCGATCGTTTCTTCGATCGTATCACAAGCGGAGCCCATAGCAACGATAACCTTTTCTGCATCGGGTGCGCCGTAGTAGTTAAAGAGCTTATAATCTGTACCGATCTTAGCGTTTACCTTGTTCATATACTCTTCAACGATAGCGGGAGTAGCATCATAATAAGGGTTGGATGCTTCTCTTGCCTGGAAGAAGATATCGGGGTTCTGAGCTGTACCTCTGAGAACAGGGTGATCGGGGTTGAGTGAACGTGCTCTGTATTCAGCAACAGCATCCATATCAACCATTTCAGCCAAATCGTTGTAGTCCCAAGTTTCAACCTTCTGAATTTCGTGGCTCGTTCTGAAACCGTCGAAGAAGTGAAGGAAAGGAACACGTGATTTGATTGTAGAAAGGTGAGCAACTGCGCCGAGGTCCATAACTTCCTGAACGTTGTTAGCGCAAAGCATTGCAAAACCTGTCTGTCTGCACGCCATAACGTCGGAATGGTCACCGAAGATGGAAAGTGCGTGAGATGCTACCGCACGTGCGGAAACGTGAATAACGCAAGGAAGAAGTTCGCCTGCGATCTTATACATATTGGGTATCATAAGAAGAAGACCCTGAGATGCTGTATACGTTGTTGTAAGAGCACCTGCCTGAAGTGAACCGTGAACAGCACCTGCTGCACCTGCTTCACTCTGCATTTCGACAACCTTTACCTGCTGTCCGAAAATGTTTTTCTGACCCTTGGCACTCCACTGGTCAGTAACTTCAGCCATTACGGATGAAGGAGTGATCGGGTAGATACACGCAACTTCCGTGAAGGCATAGGAGACATGGGCGGCGGCATTGTTACCGTCCATGGTTTTCATTTTTCTTGCCATAGTTATCCTCCAAAATATTATTTATATTGTGAATAATATACCATATTTCACGGTATATGTAAATGTCTTTAAATGTTATAATTTGTTAATTTTTTATTTACCGTTTAAATTTTTGTCAATACACACCTGTTTTGATACAAACAAAACTTGAAATAAAGCCTTTTGCATTATTGGTATTCACTTTTATTGCGGTATAAATTTTAAGAGGTTTTAAAGTGATCCCCATCTAAAAACGGCATCTTTGATGACCTGATTTCATTAAGCGATGTCGCTTGAATATTGCATTGCATTATTCATCATTTATTTCACGTTGCCGGATAATTTGAGTAACAATTTTTTATTGCCTACATCGATTATAAATGTGAATCCGCCTGCAATACATCTGAGTAAAATATCATTCGCCTCAGGCCATTGAACATTAAATTCAATTTCCGCTTCAGACTTCAAAATGCAAGAAATTGAATTGAACGGCATTTTTATATCACCAACAATGCTGCCGATGTTCCAAAAAAAGCCACCGTTGAAATCAAATGCCAATACGTTATTTTCGCATCTGTTCTCTTTTACAAACGAGGTGGGTTGAAAACCGTTTCTTAAATCTCGATCTTCAGTGATCAACACAAGATAATCATATATGATACATACTTCATATATTTTATCAAGCAATTCAATATTCACACCCGAAAGACAATTAATGTTGTATAATCCTTCTGACGGAATTTCAAAAGCAAGATGCTTGTTAGTTTGCGTTATTGTTTCAATTTTTATAAACTCCATAATACTCCCCTTTTGCTAAAATATAGATGCCCGTAGGAAATCTGCGCCCAATGCATCTTTTTAAACTTGAATACAATAAATCGTCAGATTGTTTATTCAACAAATCCAAGTTCTTTCATAGCAGTCAAGAACGTATCCGCCTCTCCGTTCGGATTAGCTTTTCGGGTTGCTTCGATGACATACCAAGAATATTCCAGATCATGGATAATTATGGGAATAGATGCACCGAATTTGTTTTTGATAAAACCACTGTCCTGAAGCTTTTTTGCGACCTCGGTTATTTCCGAAAGAAGCTCATAATATCCGATGGGGCCTTTACCGATATAACGCATTTCATCATCATAGCAGTTATCTTCATCTTCATATCCTATGTTGTCAATGCCGTTTTCTTTATACCAATCGAAAAGAATCTTCATTCCGTCGTGCTCGTCATCAGCCATAAAAACGGGAATTTCATCCTGACGCCAGAACGCATAATTCCAGCGTTCTTCGGATAATTCTCCTGCACCGTCGCAGTCATTTTCGGTGTTATAGCTTACATAAAATTCTGTCACATTTGAATATTCCTTGTATTCATACGCTTCGTTTGAAGAAATGAAAAACGATATGGCGTATATATTGTCTTCATTCCACTCTGAAATAATAGCACGTAAATTTTTTTCAAGATATGCCTGTAAATCGATCATTAAAAAATCTCCTTTTACTTTATGTTTAAAATAATTTCGTTTACTGTTTTTTCGTAACTGATGACCGCCTTAATTGCATTTGTAAGTTACGTTTGGTGCATCATTTGACGTGCTTGCAAGCTGTCTGCTGTTTTGCCGTGTGAAGGTGTAATTTTCACCGTTGTAATACGCAAGGTTGTTGTCCGCTGCTTCAAATATCAACCTTGATATCCCGTCTGAGTGCGAATGAGTAAAGTACCGTATCCGTTACTTTTTTGCCTGTTATACGCTCAATGGCGATCTTGTAATATTGGAGCTGTGTTTTGTGTCTGTTCACAAATGCCGATATTTCATATTCATTATTGTTCATTCTGTCGGTTTTATAATCAAGCAAAGTTATAGTACCGTCAGGATTTTCAAAAATGATGTCGATGACACCTTGAACGAGTATTTTTTCATTTCGCAGTATTTCATCTGATATTTTAGTTGAAAATAAACTTGCCGAAAGATTGATATTAAATCGATACTCCCTTTTAACAAGCATCCCGCTATCGTATGCTTGTTTGATTTTTGCGAAAATGTCGGAGGCGAAGAACGCATCTACGCTTTTAAAATCTACCGCATTTACGTCTTCTCTTTTCATAAAACCGTTTAAAACAAGTCTTTCCGCTTCTTCTCTTGAGCCTGTTTTCAAAACGTTGTCAAAATCACAGAATTGCATAAAAAGATGCGTTGCGATTCCCTTTTGCGTGCTTTTGTTTTCACGTCTTATTGCATCGGGATCCTTGAACTGCAGCGGTATTTCATCATCTTGTATCCGCACAGCCGTATCATCCTCATCAAGCAGATCGGGATAAAGCCTTGAAACAGACACCTTTTGAGGCATTTTCGTTTGCAATTCATACGGATATTTGTAATTGAGATTTTTTATTATCTCATTATATAGATCTTCGTCAAACGTGATCTGCTGTTCTTCTGTGATCGACGTATCGCATTGGATACCGTCATAACCGTAAAGTTTTTTGACTTCGAATGAGTCATTGTCTTTCACGGACGAAAGTATCATTTCCATATAAGATCTTGAATTGTAGAACGCAAACTGTGTCATGCCTCTTTTTGATATTTTTTCGTCAAATTTATCAATATTATCAACGCCGCCCGTAACAAAAAGCTTATTTCTCGCTCTCGTCAACGCAACGTAAAGTATACGCGCTTCTTCTTCAATTGACCTGTCGTGCTCCTCTGAAGAAACGGCGCAGTACATCGGCGTTTTATACGACACAAATCCCGTATCGTCACGTATTTTCACCGCAAAACCGTATTTTCTGTCGTATTTATACGGATTCATTCCCTTTTTGCCAAGGTCGGCGCAAGCATCCGCGAGAAAACAAACGGGAAATTCAAGTCCCTTTGACTTATGCACTGTCATTATCTTAACACTGTTGGCTTCATCCGATTCCGCTTTCACCGCCTCAAGCTTTGTTTTTCTTTCAATTATCTCATTTATGTAACTGATAAAATTGTATAGCCCTTTGAATGAGCCTGCCTCGAACTTTCTTGCATACTCATAAAGCATCATAAGATTTGCCCTGCGTGATTCAATTTCGCTTTTTTCACCGACAGAGCAAAGATGGGCAAATATTCCCGTATCACCGTATAAAAACCATATAAGCTTGTCAGTCTGAAGCCCTTGTGCTTTTTTGCGGTAAAGGTCAAGCTTTTCTATGAATACCTTACATTTTTCGTTATCCGTACGGCTTATATAATCAAGAAGTGATGAATAAAGAGGGATATCCTTATTATTTCCTCTTATTTCAATAAGCTCATCAAGTGTGAATCCAAACAGAGGGCTTTGCATAAGTCCCGCAAGCTGTACATCACGCATCGGGTTGTCAATGGCTGATATAAGGCATAGTGCAAGCAGCACCTCGCTTGATTCGAAAAAGTTCTTTTCAACGCCGTTATATACCGGTATTCCTCTTTCGGTAAGAGCTTTTTCGTAAACCGATGCAGAACGCTTCGCGTTTCTTAAAAGTATTGCGAAATCACCCGCTTTATAGGGTTTTCCGTCCTCTCCCGTACCGTTTTCGAGCATTGCCGCAATAGTATCTGCGATATACGTGGCTTCTGTTTCCTTGGCGGTTTCATCCTCGTTTTTCTGTATCAGCGACACGGTAACCTGTTCAGACATCGCAGGGGCTTTTGAAAAAACAAGCTCATCATCCTTTGTATAAGGAACATCCGGATTTTGCGAAAACACAGGAGAGAATACGAGGTTTGTGAATTTGATTATATTCTCAGAGCATCTGAAATTATTAGACAAAAACACCGCACGTCCGCCGCATGATTTTTCAAACGATGTTCTGTAATTTGAGAAAAGATACGGCTCTGCTCCTCGGAATGAATAAATGGACTGCTTGATATCACCGACCATAAATCTGTTATCCCTTGATATAGCTGCAAATATTGCATCCTGCAGGCTGTTACAGTCCTGATATTCGTCTATGTATATTTCATCGTAGAGCTCAGCTGTTTCATACGCTTTCTTTGTTTTCTCGCCGTTTTCGTCGTAAAGAAGCTTATAAGCAAGCTGTTCAAGGTCTCCGTAATCCATAAATTTACGTGACTTTTTCTCTTCTGAAAACAGCTTTGAAAAAAGCGATATCATCATATACATACATTCAAACAGAAGCTTTCCGTCAGAAGCTACTGCTTTAAGGCTATCATCTGTAAATGTACGGTAGATACGAAGCTTTTTTATTTCTTCCTTCAGATCATTTCTTATTTGTTTTGTAATTTCTTTAAAGTCAAATTCTCCCCTTATCGTAGGAGCTCTGGAAAATGAAAAATCACAGAATATACCGAGAGCCTTTTCGATATCTCCGGTATCACAGCACACAGCCGTTCTTTCAAGCATTTCAGTTTCATCCGAAAGCATAGACAGATATTTTGATGAAAATATTTCATCGTTTGAAAACTCATCGATCAGATATCTGTATTCGTTTATAAAATGCGCCGTAACTTTCAAAAGATGTTTTCTTACAGTATCTGCGTAAATACTTTTGAAAAATCCGTCCTCTTCAACCGTTCTGAAGCTTTCGGAGGTTTTCTGTATTATTTTGATACCGTCTGCACAGCTGCTTACCGTATCGTATACGGAAATTAAAACATCTGACAGTCTTTCCGCCGTTTTGCTTTTTATAAGGCTGTCAAAAAGTATGGAGAAACCATCGCATTTATAACCATCCGGTACATCGTTTTCAAAGTACATATCGATGACCTTGTCCATTACACGTTTTTTAAGAAGGGCGGTTTCTGATTCTTCGGCTATCCTCATTCCTCCGGGCAGATCAAGCGCAATATAATTTTCCTTTATGAGTGATGAACAAAAGCCGTGTATCGTACTTATCTGCGCTGAATTGAGCATCAGGAGCTTTACACGCAGAGATCTGTCAGACGGTGTTTCCGCGCTTTTCTTCGTAAGAGCCTCTCTGATTCTTATGCGAAGCTCCTCCGCTGCCGCTTTTGTGAATGTAACTATCAGCATCCTTGAAAGGTCGGCATTTTCATCAACCACACGACGTATTACTCTTTCTGTGAGCGTTGCGGTCTTACCCGAACCTGCCGCCGCCGCAACTATAAGGTCAGATCCTCTGTGTGTTATTGCAGACAGCTGTCCATCTGTCCAATTCTTCTTACTCATCTTCCTTCACCGCCTTGCTTTCATATCTGCAAACCATTTTATAATCACAAAATTCACACGGCATATACGTGCCGATCTTTTCGGGTAATGCTTCGGAATATCCTTTTTTCATATTTTCCGCAAGCTCACCCACAGCACATTTCAGCTTTTCAAACGTTTCTGTGAATTCTTCGTCCGCTATATAAGATATTTTTTTGTCACTCGCGTACTTGGGCATAAATTTTCCGTCACTTCCAAAGACAGCTTCCATAACTTCAGTATCGTTAAGTACAGCGCCACGGCGTACAATACTGTCTTTGGCGTTTTGTTCGGCATCGTCTGCCGATACAAAAAGTTCAGATTCCTTTATCTCAGGTGACACAGTTACGTAAAATGCCGCCGCAGGCTTTATGCTTTCTCCAAGAAGTGTGCCACCCTTTGAACAAATGCTTATCATATATACAAAAAGCTGTATACCGTCGCATTTTTCAATGCCGTCAAGTGAAAACGCATTTTTACCCGACTTGTAATCTATCAGCTTTATATACGTATTTTCGCCGTCGTTATACGTATCAACTCTGTCGGCAATACCGCCAAGCACGGCATCGCTTCCGTCGGAAAGTCTGATGCGGAGCGGCGGCATTTCACCGCTGTCGGAAATTGTAAGCTCAAGCTTTGCAGGCTTGAATTTACTGCTTGCAAGCTCCGAAAGTATATTTTCACAAGCCTTTACGGCATTTTTCTTCATTCTTTCAAACAAAGCGCGTATTTTTCCGTATCCTGTCTGATCGAGTGAAATGTGCATATACTGCGATGTAAATTCTGATGTGAACACATCTATCAGATCACAAAGCTCATCATTTTGTATATCGTGATTTATGTTTCCCTTTATATATTCTTCAAGCAATCTTTGAAGTAAATAGTGAACATACGTACCAAGATCGTTTGACTCGATATCTATTTGCTTATCATTTTTAAGTCCCAGAATATAATTGCAGTAATATCCGAATTTACACTTTCTGAAGCTGTCAATTTTCGACTGTGACAAACGCAAGTCGCCTTTGTATATTTTCTTTGCCATTACATCCGAAAGCTTATTGTAAGCAGTATATTTCTGTGTCACTGAAGCTGTTTTGGGATTATCTTTCAGTATTTTTTTAACTGCACTTATTTCTTTTTTGTCCGTATTTCGTCCTATAAAGTCCACACCTACGGAATATGTTGAAATATCATGTGCCGAAATTCCGTCAAAAAAGGAGTAACCGTCGGGAAAAAGCGATGAAACCTTATAAAAAAGCACAGACGGCTTATTTGGGGAAGCTGATGAATCTCTTACGGATGATGTGATATGTACATTTTCCCTGCATGATGTTACCGTTTTATAAAAATCAAACGTATCTCTTAAAAGTAACGTTTCCTCGTCCGTGAATGAAACGCCGCACTTCTGAAGTTCTCTTATATCGGAAAATGAAAATACGGTACTTACTTTTGCATCTGACGGAAAATCACCTTCGTTGACGCCTAAAATAAATATATCATCAGGGTTGTTTATCCTTAATTTACCGGATTCACCTATTATGACCTGGTCCTGCGATGTAGGTATCTTACCTATATCGACCTCGGAAAGCACCATTGCAAGAAGCGCACGGTATTCCTCTGCCGTGACAACGGTATCCTTGCATATCTCGGCAATATCTCCTGCTGCTTTGAAAAAGAGATTCCATATCTGGTATATTTCCGATTTTTCTCCGTCATCATCACACGATGCTACCATATCGGACAGATGCTGTTTTATGTTAATTTTTATAAGCAGATCGTAAATATGTTCGAGTATTTTTTCACACGTCAAATCATTCTGTGAAAGCATGGAAGAAAAATCGTAAAGTGGAGTTATAACATAGTCCTTTATTCTGTTTATTCTGTCAAGCTGTTCAGAGCTGTCAGATGAAAATCTCATTCCGTATCCGTAGGGATTCATTTCCCACGGCTCTTTACAAAATCTCTTTCCGCTGATGCCCCACTTTTTTACGTATGTTTCAAAAAGGTCGCAATCCTCATACGAAAGCCCTGTCAGCCCCGTCTTTATGTAAGATATTACATCCTCGCGGTAAAAGCCTGACATGTGTATATTGAATGCCGCAAAAATAAGCTTGACAAACGGCTTTTGCATTATATCGGTTCTCGATGACATGAAATACGGAATATCAAATTTTTCAAGCACCGCATCGATTATTCCCCGCCAGTTATCTACGGAGTTTACAACAACTGCGATATTTTTAAATCTCTTTCCTTCTTTGATTCTCTTTCGTATAACACTTGCTGTATATTCCGCTTCATCAAACGGTGTTTTACAAATAACGCTTTTTATATGCTCTGAAGTGTTAAACGGTACGGTTGCCTCATCACGCAACGCATATTCAAGATATTGCATTTCCTCATTTTTGAATCGTACGCTTTTTTCAAGCTTTCGAATACCGATTTCTGCCCCGGCTTTTTTTGCAACCGCCGCGAGTTCTTCGAAAACGCTGTACGTTTCAGAAACCGTAAAGGTTATTTCATTTTTATCCTCGCTGGGAATACAAACTGAAATACAAGTGTACGGAGCGTGTTTGAAAATATGGTATAAAACCTTATACTGAAGACTTGAAAAATAATGGAATGAATCTATATACACACTGTCAAATTCCGAGAAATAATCGTGCTCCTCCAGAATTGCGCAAAGCTTTGACATATCATCGGCAGGATCACAAACAGATGAGCCGAGATTTGAATTATACGCATCGTAAACCAAAGCAATATCAGAAAGCTTATTTTTGAGTTTTTTGTTAGTTTCGGGAAGTTCCTCACACACACGGTAAAGCATATCCGGAGTTATACCGCATCTTTTGAATTCGCCTATCGTTGAATGTATTCCCGAAATTACGGATGAATCGGAAAACGAGACGTTTTCGTATTCTTTAAGATATCCCGATACCGAACGCAAGGCAAGGAAAACAAGGAGTCTGCCTGTTGTTTTGTCAGCATAATTATATACAATACCGCCGTATTTACGAAAAACATCGTTGCAAAGTCTTGAAAAGCTGCAAACGTAAAGCTCCGTTGACGGTATTCCATCTGTAACATCGGCGCACATTGCTTCCGCACTTACAGCTTCCTGATCGGGTACGATAAGCATAACACGGCGTCCGTTATTAAGATCATCACGTATACTGTTGTATATAGTGGTTGTTTTACCGAATCCCGAAGGACCTATCAAAAAATTTACCATTTTATTTCTCCTCATATCCTGATAAGATATAAAAATTCTCTTTTTCCCATGCGTTTTTTCAGATGCGCCGTAAATCTCGGCGTACATACGTATACATTTTCAGAAATGCTATTTACGGAATGAAATCCCTTTGTTTTTAAAGAAACAATGAGACATATACCTTTGCTCGCTGTGTACCGAATAAGTTCTTTTGCGTGTGTACGCATGACCTCATCTTGTGTGAGCCCCTCTGCAATTATAAGCGATATGCTTCGCCCATCCGAAACAAGCTTGTCGCACATCTTTATTATTCTGATTTTTTTGGGAAGTGCGATAAGCATATATGCTAAAATTGAAAAAGGCAATGAAATGATAAAAAACGCAGAGGAAAATATAAACACGGCACCCGTCTGCACAGTTGAAACGATAACTGAAAAATACCCAAAAAATCCCGTCATAAAGCGGTATTTTCTTGAAAATGAAAAAAAGCCTCTGAAAAATGATGCTACGGGATTATATTTCAGCTTCGAATATGTGTAGTTTACTCTTTCTTCAACGGAATCGTATTCACAGCTCCTGTATTTTAAAAAGCGAAGCTTTGCCGCAGCAACAGCACCCATTGCCTTATCGTTTTTTGCAAGCTTTGCCTTTTTGGTTATCAGCTTTAACTGTTTTTCTTCCGCATTGACTATTTGAAGCTCTTTGGACATTATACGCAGGTCAAGCCATCTGGTGTATATGGCTTTTATTTTTTCTCGCATATTTCTATATTTCTTTCAAGTACTTTTTTGCCACGCCACGAAAAAGCTTTTTGCATAAATTCTTCTTTACTGACGCTGTCAATGTAATCTTTTGTGATACTGTGTATAAGATCATTTTTAAAGAATTCGATTTCCGTAACCGTACCGTTTTTTATCATTTTTTCGGTATACGGACAAGCAAGCTGGCAAATGTCACACCCCCACACCTTACCGTGCTTTTTCAAAAGCTCGCTTTCTTTATCTGTCAGCTCACCCTTTTTCTGTGTTAATGCTGAAATACATTTATCTTTATCAAGTGAAACGGGGCATGCCGAAAAACACTTACCGCACATAGTGCAGTATGATTTTTCAAAGCTTCTTTTGTCTGTCAGCTCCTCGTACGGAACGGCTGTGAATATTCCTCCGATGAATACAAAGCTTGAATATTCTGGATTTATAAGAAGTCCGTGCTTCCCTATTATTCCGAGATCTGCAAGGCTTGCCGCTTCTGTTTCATATATCGGCGATGTATCGGCACACAGCACAGCCTCGCCTGTTATGCTTTTGATTTTCGGAATTATCTTTTTTTCAAGCATTTTACAGTAAAAATGATAATCCTTCGCCATTGAATAAAGCGAAATATTACCGCTGTGCAGACCGCTGAAATACGGTATCAGAAAAACAATAACAGACTTTACCTCAAAAGAAAAGGTTTTTTTTGAATTCGGATTTTTCGTCAGAATATCAAACGGTACAGCTTCTGCATATTTAATTTTTTCATCAGCTAAAATATCTAAAATCTCTTTTTTCAGCATTATTCTATCCCGATATCATTTTTTATAAAACTTGCAGGTTTTATGGCGTTTTTACCGTATTTTTCGTTTATTTTGTCAAGGGCAACGTCGAGTTTTTCATCTTTACCGCTATCGCTTTCAACATCAAAAAATGAAAGCTGAGGACAATCCTGCGATGAATCCTGCAGATTAAGTGCAGTAACGGTCATAGCTCTTACAGGGCTTTTCATATTCCAATTTTTCTTATAAATACCGATAGCACATTCGTATATTTTTTTTGTTGAATTTGTCGGAAATTCAAGCGGCGCTCTGCGTTGCACGGTCTTCAAATTTACATCCTTTACGGAAAGCTGTACAGTCCTCGCCTTTAAGTCCATTTTGCGAAGTCTTGCACAAACTTCATTCGAAAGCGCTGATATACCCGCTTCAATGTCGGAAATATTTCCGAGATCGTGCGTAAATGTCATACCGCGTCCGACGGACTTAATCTCACGCTTTGAGTAAAATGAAGATACGGGATCCTCATCAAGACCGTTTGCGTATCTGTAGAGTGCCGTGCCAAGCACACCGAGCTTTTTTTCAAGCAGTACAGGATCGTATTTTGCAAGCTCGCCTATAGTTCTGATCCTCAACGAGTTGAGTTTTTCGCTTGCCGACCTTCCAGCCATCAAAAGTGCTTCAACTGCAAGTGGGTGAACGATATTTTTGAAATTATCTTCCGTTATGACTGTTGTTGCATCGGGTTTTTTGTAATCAGAACCGAGCTTTGCAAAAACCTTGTTAAACGAAACACCGACAGAAAGAGTAAGCCCTGTTTCTTTTTTTACGGTATTTCTTATTTGATCTGCAATTTTTTCTGCCGTTTTATAATCTTTTTCGCCGAAAAGGTGCATACTTCCCGTGATGTCAAGC